>JAPLOC010000471.1:0-1587 GCA_026692825.1 Planctomycetota bacterium
CCCTGCGCCCAATGCCTGCTGAGAGCAATCTATCGAGGATACCGAGGGGATCCCGTCCCCTGGATTCCTACCCCCCAAAGAACCAGACGTCTCCCCGCGATCGGCAGACTCAGACTCGGTTCCACGTGAAACGGCCTGATTCCCCTCCTCCCAGGGAACGGTACGCCGACGAAACCACAGCCACGGTGGAACGGCGGCCAGTGCAATCGCCAACGGCAGCCATCCGTTGTACTTGGTCCACCACGCCAAGGCGGTACAGCCGGCTGCTCCCAGCAGATTCAGCACCCCTCCCCGCTGAATCAACCGCCAGGTCAGGTAGACCGCTAACGTCAGGAACAGGCACAACACGGGATCGGTGAGCGCCGTTCGACTGAAATAGACGTGCGGCCCGTTCCACGCCGCCAGACAGCAGGCGAATAGCCCCGCCTTCGGACCGAACCATTCCCGTCCCACCCACCAAATCAGCGGCACCAGCAGGCAGCCACTGATCAGCCCCGGAAGCAACGCCTGCCAGTCTCCCGGGCCAAATAAGGTGAACGACAGCTCGATCAATGCCGGCAATAACGGCGGCGCATACAAGTGCCGGGCCGGGTAACCGAAGTTTGTCGACGGCCCAAACCAGATGTTCGAGGCATAGACCCCCTCGTCAAAATGCGAAAGGGCGACCTGACCTACACCCTGAAGCCTGAGAAACGTGCCCCAGCCTGTCGCCAGCAGCATCAGACCGAGTTCCAGAAACCAGGAACGACGGTGGTCAAATGACGCTTCGGGAGGCGCGGGCATCGGCAACGGGCGTATTCAGCGGGCGGACATGTGTTCGCCCACAGCATACCAGATGAACCGCGCCGTCGACTTGGGACCAGCGACCTTGCTTTGGGAAACGAGAAGCGGCGAAGAGGCAAGCTCGACGCGTTGGTCAGCGCGGTGAGACTGCGGAATATTCGCGAGTTACCTCAACACAGGGACGTCGTTCAACGTCCAGCGGTCGCTCTCTTCCACAACGGCGCGGTCATCGTCGGAGGGAATCGCCGCCGGTGCCTCGTCTTCGAGATCCCCCTCCACCGCATCTAGCCCAGTTGTCTCATCCGATGGCATCGATTCGAATTCGAGTTCGTCGTTCATCGACTCGGGGGAAACCGGCGGCAACTTGGGTTTCGAAATGGGGGTGTCTTCAGGCATCGCTTCTTTCACGACGCGCGGCAGTCGGCGGGGGGCCGATATCGGTTCCGCTTTGATCCGGTATTTGGAAGGAGGAATGTCATCCATCCGCTCGGCGACCATCGCAGACTCGGCAGGCGGACTGACGGTGAGTTGGGTCGTCGCGTCAAACTTCCGACCGTCAGCACTCTTCAATCGCGCGACCAATGTCAGCTTGTCGTTCGTGGGAACCTTCTGCCACGGGAGTCGTAACAGAAAACCTGAACCGATGACTCCCTTATGCCACGAGGCGGCGAGTTGGTCGGCGGAGAATCGCCACAACCCAAGTCGCTGATCATCCCCCGTATGCGACAGGTCGAGCAGTTCGATCTCGGTGTCGCCGGGGAGTTTGACCAGGTCGCCATGTTCGTCGAGTGGTGTCAGCACCAC
>JAPLOC010000471.1:1593-1962 GCA_026692825.1 Planctomycetota bacterium
TCACCGGGTGCGGGGTCGCGATCCCAGCCACCCGTCATGAGGCTTTGAAACTTCAATTCCGAAACGCGAAAGACGGCGTTCGCATGTTCGACCGGCGGGGGCTTGTCTCCCGCCTTGGCCAGTCGAGTTCGCAACGAGTCGGCGTCGGAGCGGGCGACCCGCAGGTCGGTCTCCAGTCGGCCGACTTTATTTTCAAGTTCGATGCGCGCTTCTTCATGTTGGCGCAGCTCGGATTCCAGCATTTCGACGTTGCCGCGCGTCGCGCAGCCCGCCGCGAACACCAGACAGACCGACATCCATTTTCGGCCGAGGGAAGACATGTGTGGAAGCGATGGGGAGTGTGGGGTGAGAGCGCCAGGGTGCGGGAAG
>JAPLOC010000471.1:2040-10445 GCA_026692825.1 Planctomycetota bacterium
TGGAAGCTGCCCCCCACCGGCCGCCACGACCACGACGTCGCACGTCCCCCGTCGTAATCGACGCGGTAGAAGTTTGCCCGCCACTTTGTCCCGCGACTCGGAACACTATTCCCCAGAGGCTCGAGCAACGCGTAAGGCATAAAGATCTCCGCCGACCAGCCTGCGGCCTTCGCTCCCGATTCTTTCTTGCCACCGGTCACGGCTGTCTTCTTTTGAATTCCGCGTGGCACATCGTCGACCGCCGACCATGGCTGCCAGCGAAACATCTTGCCGTTTCGTTGTGAAACCAAAATGGGCAGCTCAAACCCGAGTGGGGAAATCTCGTATTCGAAATACGCGGGCTGCGATTCGTCGGGCCAGACGAAGAACTCGAACACATCCTCTTCCCAGAGCTTGGTGAAGTCGGCGTTCAAAGTCGCCGACAGTTTCGCGTCGGTTCCTTCGTACAGCACGTAGAGTCCGTTGGCCGAGTACAGAAGTTTGATTCGCGCGGTGTAGTCGTGACCCGAGTTCGAACGTCGGGGAAGTGACTGCCATTCGGTCCGGTTCCACGCCGCGTTCGAACCGTCACCGGTCACGTCAAAGTCCAAGGTCAGTTTCACGGTCAGCGTATCGTCGGCTGGGGTTTTTGTCGCAGGGGTCAGACCCAGCAGCCGCTCGGCGTTTTTGTAGTAGATCTTCTCCAGGACTTCGTCAGGCAAATTGATGCCGTAGATCATCCAGAACCCTTGCAGGTGGTGGCTCGCCGAGCAGTCGAAGTACTCGTCGTCGGTCTCCAGGAAGCGGTAGTAAATTCGAAACGCCTCGCGGCGGGGGGTGGTGTCGGTCCCGAACAGAATTCGGTCCTGGTACTTCAGAAAGAACCGGCGGGCGGTGAATGGCTGTCGCCCGAGTTCCGAAATCCGGGCGTCGAAGTCAATCATCATGTTCGGGAACTCGTCGAGCTTTTTGGCGACGGCGGCCAGATCCTCGGCGTTGTTGCCAAAGTGGGTGCTGACGAATGTCGTCTCGGGATGCCGGGCTATGACGCGATGCAACTGATCGAGAATGTCTTGTCGCTTCGGGTATTGGTCTCCAAAGAACAGCCAGTCGGGATGCTGGTTTAGTTCGTGCCAGCGCTCGTTGAAACGATCGAGCGGGGTGAAGAACGCCGCGGGGTCCGAGACGTGAATCACGATCGGTTTCCCGAGCTTGCCACACAGCGACCAGATCGGATCGAGTTTGGGGTCGTCGACGGGAACCAGTTTGCCGCTCTTGTAGCGAAACCGCAGCCCGAGCGACTTGTGGAATTTGAGACCCTTCGCCCCGAGTCGGAAACTCTCTGTGAGGCGTTTGACTTCGCGTTCGGTCCAGTCGTCGTCATCAATGCCGTTGAAGTCGACGAGGGCGAAGGTGAGAAACCGACCGGGGTGCGCTTCGTCCAGGGCAGCAAGCGTTTCTTTCAAACGATCGCCTGAACCACCATCAAGGTTCACAACGGTCCGCACGCCAGCGGAGTCCATTTCGCCCAGATACTTCGCGACCCGATCGGGCGTGAGATACTCGGCACCTCCCCCCAGGTGGTTGTGAATGTCGATCACCGGATACCGCGGCGTCTCAACCGCCGTCTGCTTCGTCACCAGCATCGACTTCGGTTGCCAGTCGCGGAGCCTGAGTTCGCGAATGTCGTCCTGCGAGAACCCGCTCGCGGCACATCCCAGGGTGAGCAAGACAATCGAAACGGAGACGAAGTTGGCAGGAGGGAGACGGCGCATGGGATCGGTCCCGTTTGGGATTGTCGGGCGAGACAGGGTGACGCGATCGGGGAGCATATCACTCGGGTGAGGCGAGGCGAAGTCGCTTCCGATTATGCTTCGCACGGTCGGAAACGAGACAATTGCGGGGAGCCGCGCGGAGTGAAACGTCGGCAACTCGCCGAACAGTTCGGTCAATGTCGTGGGCCGCCCCCAGTACGTCTCTCGACCGCCGCGCGCACAGCGGGCCGCGCATTTAGAAAATGCGGGCTACGCTGCGGGAATAGTACGCCGTGCAGCGACCGAAACAACGTAGGCAGCTTCCGAAAGAACGTGGGGCGAGTGCTGCCCGGAGAACGTCGTTTTGCTCTCGAAAGCACAGCGGCGGCTCGGCAGGAGCCTCGCCCTCCAGTGACCTGGTTCCTTGACGCCACACGTCGCGGCAGGCGACTCCGTTTGCTCAGGCAGACGATCGATCTCCCGACGCATCGGATCTGTTTTGTTCACCTGGTTTGCCCCTCGGCAAAACCGGCCCCAAGGGCGATTTCGGGAATTCTTTCTTCACATCAATTTTTCATTCAAAAACCCAGACCTCGGAGCGTCTTTTAATAAGGCAGGAGTCAATTCATCCCCTCTTGACGACGCGACTGGAAAACGAACTCATGAACTCCACACGCACGCGTGGCACCGCCAGCACCGAAGAAGATTCCATCCAGTTGGGCTGGACCCAGGGATCGGCACCCGGGGTCGGATTCAACCTTCCTTCGCGGGCCACGTTTTCTCCCGAGCCGGTCTGGTTCGACGGTCCCCACATGCTGACCGTCGCCCCCAGCGGGGCGGGCAAAGCGGTGAGCGCGGCGATTCCGACGCTGCTGAACTACCCGGGCCAGGTTATTGCGCTGGATGTGAAGGGGGAACTGTACCACGTGACCGCCCGGCGTCGCCGCGAAATGGGACATCGCGTCATTCGACTCGATCCCTTTCGCGTCATCGCCGAAGGTACCGATTCGCTCAATCCGGTGGACATTCTCAAGCTCCCCAACGCCGACCTGGATACCGATTGCCAGAGCATCGCCAAGCTGCTCGCGGTGGGCACGTCGACGTCGAAGGATCCGTTCTGGGAACTGTCGGCGAATGCTCTGAATTCGGGGGTGTTGGCGTACATCGCCGGCTGTGAACCGGGAGAAAAGCAAAACCTGCCCCGGCTCGTCGATCTGATCCACGGCGACGACGTGTCCTACAACCTGGCGGTGCTGCTTGACACCAAGGGGAAGCAGATGCCCAAGCTGGCGTACCAGGAGCTGGCGGCATTTCTGCAGTTGCCGGAGCGGGAGACCCGGCCCTCCACACTTGCGACGGCTCAGTCGTTCGTCAAGACGTTGAACAGCGCGCGGGTCGCCGAGTCGCTGGAGAACTCAACGGTGTCACTCACAGACCTGCGCGACGGGGCACCGCTGAGTATCTATGTGGTGATTCCCCCCGACCGGCTGAACAGTCACGCCGCGATTGTTTCGCTCTGGGTGGGAACCATGCTGCAAACGATTTTCAGCCGGCGCACCGCGCCGGCGCTGCGAACCCTGATGCTGCTGGATGAAGCCGCCGCTCTGGGCTCGTTTGCCATGCTCGAAACGGCGATCACGCTCTGTCGTTCGTACGGCGTGCGAGTCTGGACGTTCTGGCAGGACTTGCAGCAGATTCAATCGTGCTACCCGTCGAGCTGGCGCACGTTGCTCAACAACTGCAGCGTGCAGGTCTTCGGACTGACGTCGCGGCTGATGGCGCAGGAACTCGCCAGCGTACTCGATTGCAGCGTGGGAGATCTGCTGTCGCTGGGACCGACGGAACAGCTTCTGCAATTGGTGGGTCACCGACCGATGCGAACCGAGCGGCTCAACTACCTGCACGATCCCGAGTTCCTCGGACTGTTCGACGCCAACCCGTTCCACGCCGCCCGCCGCACTCCGCCAAGGCGGTTGACGGGACCGGCCAATGTCGCCGATCGGCACACGCGCGACGAAAACGGCCAACCACGCTGCGCGGGGTGAGAAAAGACCGGTGGGCTGACGCCCACCGTTCGTTGAGCGCGGCGAATGGCCGGCGTAAGCCGGCTGGTTGAGTTGGTTGTAAACGGCCCGAGGGTTGCTGGCGGCGTCGAATGACCAGTTCGCCGAGCGCGGCGAATGGCCGGCGTAAGCCGGCTGGTATTGCCTGCGCGCCACGGTACAATTCCAAATCAGCCCGTTTCCCGAAAACACCTGCGAAATCGCCCAGGATTCGCCATGGATCGATACTGGTTGTTGACATCGAATACCTATGGCACGTGGCTGCCGGGTGATCGCAAGGGGTTCGTCGGCTTCGTCCGTGACGCGAACGATCGGCAAGTGATTCGAAATTCTCCAGGAACTCCTGTCGAATCAGCCAATCCACCGCTGCAGCGCTACGCCCGCAGACTACTGAAGTCGCCACCGGTACGATTTACTCTGGATCAGGCCGAGTCGCTGTTGGAACAGTTTCAAGAGACGGCACAGTTTCGCAAATGGCAGTTGCTGGCCGTCGCGATCATGGCAAACCATGTGCATTGGGTGATCGGCGTCCCGGGTGATCCGGATCCCGAGTCGCTGCTGCGTGATTTCAAAGCGTACGGCAGCCGGAAGCTTAACCGTGTTTTAAAGTTGGCGCAGCCGGCCGACTGGTGGGCAGAGTCGGGATCGAAAAAGAAGCTCCCGACGCGCGAAAGCGTCTTGGCCGCGGTGAATTATGTGATCCAACAAGAATACCCCTTGGTGATCTGGACCGCCCCCGTACCGGAACTCAACATCGCCGGCGGCCGCCTTGTCTAGCCCAGGCGAACGGCCGGCGTAAGCCGGCTGGTTGAGTTGCTGGCGGCGTCGAATGACCAGTGGGCTGACGCCCACCGTTCGCCGAGGGCGGCGAATGGCTGGCGTAAGCCGGCTGGTTCTGGGCGGCTGGTTGTAAACGGCGTGTGCTTTGATGGCGGCGTCGAATGACCAGTGGGCTGACGCCCACCGTTCGCCGAGGGCGGCGAATGGCTGGCGTAAGCCGGCTGGTTCTGGGCGGCTGGTTGTAAACGGCGTGTGCTTTGATGGCGGTGTCGAATGACCAGTGGGCTGACGCCCACCGTTCGCCGAGCGCGGCGAACGGCTGGCGTAAGCCGGCTGGTTCAATCGTCGCATTTTCCGCCGACCGGAGTATAAAATCCGACCACGTGTCGAGCGATCACAATGTCCCTCATCGCGATCGTTCGACCTCCCGCCGACACCGCCTCTTCACTGCCCCACCCGGTGACTCATGAACGGCCTTTTCCGACGCGCGATCCCGTCGCTGTCTGCGTGTGGTTTTCTGGTCACGTGGCTGGGAATCTGTCTGACGGAAGTTCGTTCCGCACCCCCCGAGATCCGGATCGAAACCCCCGTCACTCCGCCGGTATGGGCGCTGCTGGAACGGGAGTTGTTGAAGACGAACGCGACGGCGTGCGAGGAGTTTTTCGCGAAGTACTTCGATGAGCGCGGGTTTCTGCTTTGCGTCGAGCGCTGGGGAGGCGACGATGGCCCCGACGACGCGATGGAGAATTGCAATGACTGGCCATTGATCCATGCGCTGGGAGGATCCGATCGTGTCCTCGCGATGTACAAGCATGCCTGGGAGGGGCACCTCCGGCAGTACACGTTGGCGAAGACGACCGAAGTTCCGTTCGCGCGGGACGGGATGTACTACAAAGAATTCCCGGTCACGATGGATTGGCTGCACAACGGTGAAGGGCTGACCGTCTTCAATTTGCAGGGGCTGTCCGACCCCGACGACCCGGCATTTCAGAAACGGGTCCGGCGGTTCGCGGGCTTCTACCTCAACGAGGATCCGGGAGCGCTCAATTACGATCCACAGCACAAGATCATTCGCAGCCTGTTCAATGGAAGCCGGGGGCCGCTGTTAAGGAAAGCGACCGGTGTCGACTGGGCGGGGGATCCGATCGAAGTGAAGGGGCGATTCCGTTTGGGGCATGGCGAAGACAGTTATGAGGCGATGCTGCTGCATTTCAAAGACTACAACGACATCATCGGCGACCATCCGCAAAATCTGTTGGCGACCTCGCTTCCCCTGAACGCGTATCTGCTCACTCACGAAGACAAGTACAGCAAGTGGCTGCTCGATTACCTCGACGCGTGGTGTGAACGGGCGGCGGCGAACAAGGGGATTCTTCCCAGTAACATCGGGCTGGATGGAACCATCGGCGGGGCGACCGATGGCAAGTGGTATGGCGGCGTGTATGGATGGGGCTTCACGGTGTTCGATCCGGGGTCCGGGAAGCCGGCGAATCGCAACACCGTCAACTTGGGGATTGTCGGATTTCTCAACGCCTACCTTTTGACGGGCGACCTGAAGTATCTTGACGTCTGGCGCCGGCAGGTCGACACGATCAATTCCCACGCCCGGGTGATCGACGGAAAGAAGCAGTATCCCCGGATGTTCGGCGACCAGGGATGGTACGATTTTCAGCCCACTCCGTATGACCAGGGAATTGTCGAGATCGCGTACCTTTCGCAACGGCCGGAAGACCTCGAGCGGGTCGCCGGCGCCCCCTGGTTTTCGTATCTCGCCAGCAAGAACCCGGGATACCCGGAAGCGGCGCTGCGGCGTGATCTGGAAGGAGTTCGGACCCGCGTTCGCGCGATGCGGGAGGATCTGACCACACCCGACACCCGACTCTCTGACGACCCGATGCAATACAACCCGGCGAATGTGGAATCGCTGGTTCAACTGATGTTGGGGGGAATTCACCCCGGGCACCGGGGGTCGGTGTTGCACAGTCGGTTGCGATATTTCGACCCGGTCGGCCGCCGCGCGGGTCTACCCGAGGGAGTCGCGGCGCTGGTCGATTCGCTTGGTGCGAACACCGCTGCCGTCACTTTGGTCAACACCAACCAGCTCGAATCGCGAACCGTTGTCGTACAGGCGGGGGCCTATGCCGAACACCGATTTGAATCCGTCAACGTCGCGGGGACGGATGTGCCTCTGGGAGACAGTACCTTCCAGGTCACCCTGGCCCCCGGTTGCGGTGCCCGGCTGGAATGCGCGATGGAGCGCTACGCTCAACCGCCGACAATGAGATTTCCCTGGAATCGCAGTTCGGATCAGCGGCAACCGGTGGCCGCTGATTGACGGGCGAAGCTCGGGCTCAATGTCGCATTTCCCTCCACTCTGAGTGTACAATTCAACCCATCCAACCCGTAAAGACTGCCGGATTCAGTTCCATTCGGCTACTATCGAGTTCCCCCGCTGCGACTGTCCACTTTGACCGGAACCTGAATTGATGACTGCCGGACGTCCGATTCTATATTATGCGATTGAGGACAAACACCTGACGTATGAGTGCGAGGAAATTGTGACGCTGGGGCGCGGTCCCAACATGAAGATTTCTTTGCCGCAGGAGATTCCCGGGATTTCGCGGCACCATGCCACAATTCGGCAGGAGGGTTCCCGGTGGATCATAGAAGATGCCGACAGCCGCAACGGAACGTATGTCGACCGCACCCGGGTGAAAACACAGACATTGCTGGACGGTTGCATCATCCACTTGGGGACGTTTCCGCTGAAATTCCATGCGCCGCAGCGGCAGGCGGCGACGGTCGAACTCACGAATCCGGTTTCGAGTCGACCCAGCATCAGCTTCAGCGACACGTTCGACGTTCAGCCCGACGCGTCGATCAATATCAACGACTTTTCGATGAGTTCGCCCGGCCGCGGGTTCAGTGGGCACGACAACGCCGGTACGATTGAGTTTGATCAGGCGGAATCGTCAGAATTGCGGGCCCGCTGGTTCGGACCACAACAGGCGTGGTCGATCGATTTGTTCAGCGAGCTGGGCAAGGGGCTGCAGGTCGCCACCAATCTCGACGAGATGCTGGAAAACGTGCTGACGCTGTTGTTTCATCAGATCAAGATCGCCGACTCGGCGGTGATTCTTAAGGTCGATCCGTCGGGCAAGAATTTCCAGTCGCTGGTGCAGCGTTCCGCGACGGGGGAAGAAATTCTGGTCAGTCGGACCGTCATGAACAAAGCGGTCGCGATGCGGTCGTCGCTGTTGGTCCACGATGCCGCGTCGGACCCCCAATACGAAACCGTCGAAAGTCTGCGGGGGAGCGATGTGACGAGTGTGATTTGCGCCCCCCTGTCGCATGAAAATCTGATCATCGGCGCGATTTACATCGACGCGCGACAGCGAAAGATCCTGTTCGGGCAACGCGAGCTGGAGATCTGCACGGCACTCTCCCGATTCACCGCCGTTGCCATGGACCTGTTCGAACAGCGGAATCGGGTGCGGGAACAGGCGAAACATCGCGAACGGCTGGCACGCTATATCGGCCCGTCGGTTGTCGATCGAATCGTGGCGGCGGGCGATGACAACAACATGCTCGCTGACAAGGAGGTCGTGACCGTCCTGTTCAGTGACCTGAGAGGTTTCACCAAGATCGCGGAGCATCTCCCCCCGCAGGAGGTCGTCGCTTTGCTCAACGGCATTTTCGGCCGACTGACCGACGCGGTCTTTCGACACAACGGGACGCTCGACAAGTTCATTGGCGACGGAATGATGGCATTTTTTGGTGCCCCATTGAAGCTCCCCGACCCCGCCCGCCAAGCCGTTCTCGCGGCCCA
>JAPLOC010000472.1 GCA_026692825.1 Planctomycetota bacterium
CGGGAAAAGCGGCCGGGGGTGGGGCGACTGCGAAATCATCCCCGTTGGGGGCCGCGACAAGCGGAGTGCCCGGTGCCGACCTGGCTGGGGGAGCAACCGATGGGGGGAGCAAGGTCGATCCCCTGGCGAACCCGAATCTCGTCAGTCTCGCCATCGACGGCTGGTTCACAATCTACAAGAAGCCGAAACCGGAAGTGCTGGCCCGGGTCTATCCTGCCCCCGCCACGGATCCTGGATCGACCGCACCGGCCGACACCGGTGTCACCGCTCAAAACGGGGCGGGTGCCAACGGTAATTCGTCGTCCCCTGCTGGAACGGCGGCGGGTGGTGCCGGCCCCAATCCGGGAGATTCCGCGACACAACCTGCCGACACGCCTGCTGAAACGGTCGCCGACGGATCGGAAAGCAATCCTACGGAAACTCCGCCAGCGGCCGACACAACTCTGGCCGCTCCGACCGACGGGTCAAAGCCAGCGGCGGGCGAGGCTCCCGCGGAGTCGACTGGAGACACTCCGGGCGAAACTCCTTCGGCGGGGACGACGCCCGCCCCGACCGATTCCGCCGCTCCCAAATAGCAGGCCGACCCGAATCGTCCGCCCCGTCGCTGCCCGCCCAATCCATTCCAGTTCCCGTGCCTGATCCGATTCAATCAAGCCAGAATCGACACTCGCAGTTTTTCCTCTCCCAGTGATTTCTGAGAGGGGTCGCAGAGGACCAGACCATGAACAAATTTCTGTCGAAGTTCAAGACATTCGATTACAAAGCCTTCTTTCTCGCGCATGGCGAGAAAGTGGGAATGGGTGTCGCGAGTGCGATCGCTTTGCTCTGCCTCGCGATGACCAGTTGGGGGGGGTATTCCAAAACCCCGTTCGACATGGAAACCGAGGCGAAGAAAGTTCAGGATCAACTGCAGGCGAACCGCTGGCCCGGTGAGGAGCGGGAAAAGTACGTGGTCGCGACGGCGGAAAAAGAGACCGCCCGGCACCTGGCGGCGCTGGAACTGGGAGCCTACGACTACCAGATTCCGCTCTCTCCGAAGATCAACACCTACCAGTTGCCGGCCGACGAAGTCGAAGTGGTCGCCGCACTGGAATTGATCCCCCGTCCGATTGAATTTCCGGTGATTGAAGAGGTTGCCCCCGAGTCGGTAGAGGAACCGACCACGAAGCCGGCGGCGGGTTCGTCCCGCACGGCCCGCTGATGAAGTGGGTGGCGGAGTGGGGATGACTGCGGCCATGGGATCCTTCAAATCGCGGGGCAAGCGGGCGATTGTGATCACGGGGATTGTTGACCGGAAAGCGCAGCTTGAAAAATTCCGCAAAGCGTTGCATCTGGAAACACTGGCGAAGGCCGATTCCGCCCTCACCTACAGCGATTTCAAGCTGGAGCGCAAGCGTGCCATTCCTGGCCCCGATCCCTGGGCGGGAGAATGGAAAGAGGTTTCGGTCGAGGGTTCGCTGGAACATTTGAAGAATGTGGAATTTGATGAGGCCGATCTGGTGCCGGCTGAATACATTGAGGGTGTCTTCACCGCCGCTTTGCCCAAGCGTCCGGATGGAGATTGGGATCCTCGTTATGTTGTCCATCCGCGAATTCCGACGCTCGACGCGAAAGCACGCGAGGAAGAGGAAGCCAAGAATGCCGCCGCCGCCGAAGTTTTGGCGGGCGACGATGAAGAAGGTGGCCGAAAGCGCAAGGGACTGTTGCGCGGTCAGCGGGACGCGAAGCGGATGCGTCGTGAAGCACAAAGTCGCTCGGGTGAAGGGTTCGCGGGGGCGGTCTCCGATTTCATGGGAGGTGGGGGCGCGGGACTTTCGGTGATGCCCCCGGGAATGACGGCGGGTGGCGGGATGGCTGGTTCGCGACCTCCTGGAGGAATTCCTGGCGGCGCTGGGGGCGGGGCTGGTGCCTCGAACCGACCGACGATGTCGGGCCGCCCCGGCATGGCGGGAGCGGGGATGCCAGGGATGACGGGAATGCCTGGCATGCCCGGGATGGCGGGCAGCACGATGCCCGGTGGCGCGCCGGGCGCGATGGCCGGCGCCGGTGGAATGCGGGGAGCGATGTCGGGGATGCCCGGTATGCAGGGGATGCCCGGTATGACGGGGGGCGCGATGTCCGGGATGCCGGGCATGCCTGGAATGCCCGGGATGTTGGGAGCTGGCGGGGGGATGAGTGGTGCCCCGCTGCTGATGTTGCGTTTCTTCGATTTTGATGTCGAACCGAACGAGTGCTACATCTACCGCGTGAAACTGGTGATCGACAACCCGAGCCACGGTTCCGATTTCGTTCGGCAGGCCTCGGTGGCGGAGGGAGAGACCCGGGAGTCCGAGTGGAGCAATCCTTCGACCCCGTCGATCGCTCCCAAGGAAATTGAATACGCGGTCCATAAGGTGGCGAATCCCCCGACTCCCAACCGGGTCGCGGAACTGGATGTTGTGCAGTTCGACACCGACGTGGGGGCGATGGTGGAATCGGTTCTGGCTCTCAAATACGGCCAGTACATCAGTGGCGAAAAAGAAGTCGAATTCCCGAATCTCGGCCAGCAGACCTTTAAGAAAGACAAAGTGAATTTCGCCAGTCAGGATCTGTTCCTCGACGCGGTTCCCGCTCCGAAGCTGGCCTCGTCGTTGATGTCCGATCTGGGAATTGACCAGAAGCAGCTCGTCGCCCTGCAATCGCAGATGGATCAGGCGGTCACGATCAACCGGTTCGGCGAACTTCAGGCGATGGAGGGAGGTTCGACCGAAGAACTCGACGATGCCCGTAAAAAGTTGAAGGAGCAGAACGAGAAGTTCAAGGATTTGAAGGCGAAGGATTCCAACTCGTCGTCATCGGACCCGTTCGGCTTCCTGAACGGCGGCGCGGACTCTAACGATGGCAAGGATGGCAAGAAGAAACGTGGCCGGAATTCCCTGAAGGGAGGCATGGGAGGAATGATGGGCGGGCCCGGCGGAATGATGGGTGGCCCTGGTGGGATGATGGGAGGTCCGGGAGGCATGATGGGAGGTCCCGGCGGGATGATGGGTGCCCCAGGCGGTGCCGCCGGTGGACGAAAGCCGAAGAATTAACACGCGCTTCGACACGACATTTCATCGAGAATGGCGACAAGGCACCGGAGTTTTCCGGTGCCTTGTTGATTTTAGGGGTTGCCGCGTCTCAGGTAAGTACCCCCGCCAGGGTCAGCACGAAGACCAGCAGAAACATCATCGCTGGTATTGCGATCGACGCGATCAATGACCACAGACTGACCGTGCGGGGCCAACTGCGGATCTTCCAATTGATGGCGAGTGATTCCTTTCGACCGCCGACGATGCCGCGAATCTTTATACTTTTTTTACAGGGACCGACGTTCGCCAATATCAGTTCCTTACGCAACTTCCGGTAAAATTCCGGCTGGTGAGGCGACCCCGGGAGACCCCGGACCGCCTCGCGCGGCTGCCGGACCGGTTCATTCCCCGGGCGAATTCTTGCTGGCACTGACTCGTTTCCGACGAGTGCCGCGATGCGAATGGCACACTGGGTTTCCGCATGTCCTCGCCAGCCGACGATCTTCCTGTCCCGACTCCGCACCCCTCCGATTCCGCAACTCCCTCCCCTTCGATGGGGACGCCAGTTCAGAACGAATCGCACCGGCCGGCGACGATCGTCGAAAAAGTCACCGATCCGGATGAAGAGGAACCGGGTCTGCACCAGCGGGTCAAAACACTCCTGATTGGCCGACCGCGCGACCTGACCGACAAAAACGTCTTCCACCATGTGTCACTGATCGCCTTTCTCGCCTGGGTCGGCCTGGGGGCCGACGGGCTGTCGTCGTCGTGCTATGGCCCTCCCGAGGCATTCCATCATCTCGGTGTTCACTCGTACCTGGCGATCGGGCTGTCGCTGGCGACGATCTTCACCGTGCTGATCATTTCCAAATGCTACAGCCACATCATCGAAGAGTTTCCCAGCGGCGGTGGTGGCTATCTCGTCGCTTCGAAGCTCTTGGGTGCCCCCGCGGGCGTGCTTTCCGGATCAGCTCTTGTCGTGGACTATGTCCTCACGATTACGGTTTCCATCGCCGCCGGTGGTGATGCCATGTTCGGCCTGATTCCTCCCGAATGGCAGGGCTGGAAGCTGCCGTGCGAGGCGGCGGCGATTCTGCTGTTGATCACACTGAATCTGCGGGGGGTCAAGGAGTCGGTGAAATTCCTGTTGCCGATCTTTCTGGTGTTCCTTGTCACGCACGCGATTCTCATCACTGGGGTGCTGTCGATGCACGCGGGGTCGGCGGCGGAAGTCGCGGGCGAGATGGCGACTTCGGTCAAGACCTCGATCAACGACCCCGCCATCGGTCTGTTCACGTTGATGGGGATCTTTCTGCATGCTTACTCGCTGGGGGCCGGCACCTACACGGGGATCGAAGCGGTTTCGAACAGCATGCCGGTGATGCGCGAGCCGCGCGTCGCCACCGCCAAGCGAACGATGCTCTACATGGCCGCCTCCCTCTCGTTTATGGCGGGTGGCTTGATGATCGCCTATCTCCTGATGGGAATTCATCCCGATCCCGCCGAAGACAAGACGATGAACCAAGTGCTGACGGAGTCGTTCGTTCAGGAATCGGGACTGGCCGGCCTGGGACTGGGGCCGGCGTTTCTCTGGATCACAATTCTCTCGGAAGGAGCGCTCCTCTTCGTCGCCGCCCAGGCCGGCTTCATCGATGGCCCACGCGTCCTCGCGAATATGTCGCAGGATTCCTACATGCCCCACTGGTTCGGAAATCTCTCCGAACGGCTCGCGACCCACAACGGGGTGCTGCTGATGGGGTTGTCGGCTCTCGCGGCGCTGTTCTATACGGGAGGAGCGGTGGGGGCGCTGGTGGTGATGTACTCCATCAACGTGTTTCTTACCTTTTCACTCTCCATGGTGGGGATGCTGCGACATTTCTGGCAGATGCGTGGCACGAATCCCAAGGCGATGTGGCGGATCACGGAATTCCTGTTCGGCGCGGTTCTCTGTCTCGGGATTCTGGGTGTCACTGTTTACGAGAAGTTCTCCGAAGGGGGATACATCACGCTGGCCGTGACGGGGGCCTGCGTCGCGGCGTGTCTGTTGACCCGCCGGTATTACGACCAGGTCGGCCGCAAGATTCAGGCGTTGAACAAAGTCCTGATGGCGGTTCCCACACCGGATTCCCCCCCGAACCTGGCGGAACCCGAGACCGAAGATCCGACCGCGATCGTTCTGGTCGGTGGATACAGCGGGTTGGGGATCCACACGATGCTCAGCACGATCCGGTTCACTCCCGGGTACTTCAAGAACCTGGTGTTCGTTTCCGTCGGCGTGATTGACTCGGGGAATTTCAAGGGGGAGGAGGCGCTGATGGAATTGACCCAGCACACGAAAGACGCGTTGGCGAAGTATGTGGATCTCGCCAACCGGTTCGGATTCGCTGCTACGTCCTTCATGGCGATTGGGACAGACCCGGTCGAAGAACTCGAACATCTCTGCGTGCATGTGCACCGCAAATTTCCCCGCTCGATCATCTTCGCCGGTCAGTTGACCTTCAGTCGCGACGCCCTGTACCAGCGACTGTTCCACAACCAGACTGCGTTCTCGCTGCAACGCCGACTGCAATGGGATGGCGTTCCCATGATGATTCTGCCAACCCGGGTGAAGTAACCGCGGCGGTCATTCATCAATCAGGCGATATCCCACCCCCGGTTCCGTGCGGAGGTATCGCGGGCGAGCAGGGTCTTTCTCGATCTTCCGTCGCAACTGCCCCATGTAGACCCGCAGATACTGCTTCTCATAGACGCTGTCCGGTCCCCAGACCTCCTTGAGCAGTTGCCGGTGAGTCACGACCTTGCCAGCGTGTTTGATCAACACCACCAGCAGCCGGTATTCGGTCGGCGTGAGATGTGGCTCTTCGCCATCGACCGTCACCTGCCTGCGCCCCAGATCGACAACCAATTCCCCCACCCGGAACACCGGGTCGGGGGATTGCGCAGTCGCTGATGCCGTGTGACGCAGCGCGACCCGAATCCGCGCCAGCAACTCCCCCACGCTGAACGGCTTGGTCAGATAGTCATCCGCACCCAGGTCGAGAGCCGTCACTTTGTCGGCTTCACGCCCCCGCGCCGACAGTACGATGATCGGGGCGGCAGACCATTCCCGCAGCCGTTCGATCACCTGCAACCCGTCGATGTCAGGCAGCCCCAGGTCGAGAATCACCGCTTCGGGAAGTTCCCGCAGCGCGAGCTTCAGGCCCTGTTCGCCCGAGTCGGCCTCGATCACCCGGTAGTCGTGTGACTCCAAAGAAATCCGCAAGAACCGGCGGATCGCCAGGTCGTCTTCAATCACCAGGATGCGGGCGGCGTCTTGTGTCATGAATCAACGTGGGGAAGTGGGGGCAATCGGAAGCGTGAATCGAAAAACGGCTCCTCCTTCGGAGCGATTCTCCACAACAATACGTCCTCCATGGAGTTCGACAATCCCACGACAGATCGCCAGCCCGATCCCGCTGCCGGATCGTGACTGACCGTTGACCCGGTAGAATTTGTCGAACACGCGAATCTCTTCGCCCGGGGGGAGTCCCGGCCCACGATCGGCCACTTCCACCACCAAATCGGATCCGGTTTGAAACGACCGCAATTCAATCGGCACATTTGGCGGCGCGAACTTGATGGCGTTGTCGAGCAGATTCACCAAAACCTGTTGAATCAACAGACCATCAATGGGGACTGGGGGCAAATCGTCGGCGATTTGCGTCTCGACCAAATGTTCCGCCAGTTGCCGCTCCATCCGCGACAGCACCACGCCGACCACTTCTTCAATCGGTTGCAACTCGCGCTGCAATACAATCGCTCCCGCTTCGAGCCGGGTGAGATCCAAGAGATTGGCGACCAGCCGATGCAGTCGCTCGGCCTCGTTCAAAATCGATTCCGCAAGATCCTGCCGGGCGGCGGGGGCGACTTGCGAATACTCTTCGACCAACAGGCTCGCGGCACCGGTGATGGTCGCCAGGGGTGTCCGCAGATCGTGTGATACCGCGCTCAGGAGCGAATTTCGCAGCCGCTCGGTTTCAATCTGCAACCGGATCTGCTCGGCTTGAGACGCCAGATCGCACCGTTCGACCGCCCCCGCGATCTGCCCGACAAACGCCTGCAACATCTGCATCTGCTGAGATTCCAGGGTCGCGATATCAACTCCGCGCCGCTGCACGCCCAGAACCCCGACAATGCCCCCCGTCACCAAGAGCGGCAGCCACGTCGCTTCCGTTCCGGGCAATGTGTCGGTCCCGCGGCCAGCGGCGCGACGATGTTCAAACACCCAGCGAACCACGCCATCATCGCGCGCGGGTGGAGTCGCGTCGACTGAGGGGTCGGCACTCACCAGTGATCCATTCGGACCGGGTACCTGAATCCAGACAGACGCGTCGATCGCGTCGGCCACAATCCGGCGAGCCGCCTGCGCGACCGCCTCGCGCGTGGGGAGATTCGACAATTCACGACTGAGCGTGTGCAGAGCGGCCGTTCTTCGCTCGCGCGCACGTGAAGCCTGCGCCTGCAGTCGCAGCCGACCCGACAGCTCGCTGATCACCAAACCGTTCACCAGCATCACGCCAAACGTGAACAGATACTGTGTGTCTGAAACGGCGAATGTTCCATACGGGGGGATGAAAATCAGATCGAAGGCGGCGACCCCCAGCAGTGTCGCCAGAAATGACGGGCCCCGACCACAAAACACCGCGACCGCGACAATACACACCAGATAGATCATCGCCAGGTTGACTGGAATGAAAAACGGAGCGAGCGCGAGACACAACGCGGTGCAGAGACCGACCGCCGCGATCGATTGTGCATACGGAATCCACCGCTGGGTCGCCCGTCCCACGATGGTAGGGCGCGGAGTCAACTCTCCTTCATCGCCGCGAATCACATAGACATCGATATCGCCACACCGGCGAATGAGTTCATAGACAAACGCGCCGTGCCAAAACTCCCGCCATCGGCTTTGCTGTGGTTTCCCGACGACAATCTTGGTGACGTTGTGTTCCTGCGCGTAGCGCAGCACCGTGTCGGCGAACCGGTTGCCGACCACGGTCTCCACTTTCGCACCCAGTTCCTCGGCCAGCCGGAGGTTTTCGTCGAGACGCTGCCGATCGTCGGCGCGCAACAACGGGGCGGCTTCGGATTCGACGTGCAACGCGATCCACTGCGCCCGCAGACTGGAGGCCATTCGCCGCGCCGCGCGCACCAGCCGGGTCGACATCGGGCTGGGACCAACGCACACCAGCAATCGTTCCGAGGTTGGCCAGATCCGGGAAATGTCATGCTGCTGTCGATAATCGAGCGCCTGCGCGCCGACGCGCTCGGCGGTCTTACGCAGCGACAACTCGCGGAGCGCGATCAGATTCCCCTTGCGAAAGAAGTTCTCAATCGCGCGGAACGCCTGCTCGGGCATGTAGACTTTTCCCTCACGCAACCGTTCGATCAGGTCATCGGGAGGGAGGTCGACCAGTTCGATCTCGTCGGCCTGTTCGAAGACGTGGTCGGGGACGGTTTCCCGCACGGGAATTGTCGTCACCTGTGCGACCACGTCGTTCAGGCTCTCGAGATGTTGCACATTGAGTGTCGTGTAGACGTCAATCCCCGCCGCCAGCAAGTCTTCGATATCCCGCCAGCGTTTGGAGTGCGTCAACCCTTCGGCGTTGCTGTGAGCCAGTTCGTCCACCAAGAGGATTTGCGGTCGCCGCGCGAGCGCCGCTTCGAGGTCGAATTCCAGGACGGTCTTGCCATGATGTCGAACCTCCCGTCGGGGAAGCAGGTCGAGGCCCATCACCAGTGCCTGCGTTTCGGGGCGGGCGTGTGATTCGACATAACCCACCACCACGTCGACTCCCTCTTTCGCGACTTTGCGGGCCGCTTCGAGCATGGCGTAGGTTTTGCCGACCCCGGGGGCCATCCCGAAAAAGATCTTGAGCCGCCCGCGTGCCTTCCGCGCTTCTTCGGCTTTCACGCGTGCCAGCAGCGCATCGGGGTCGGGACGATCGGAGGACATGAGATGACGGGGGGCCAGGGCGGCGGGAAACGGAGATGTTGAAAAGTCTGGTGTCACCGGGGCGCGAGATTCAGGCAACGCGCGTAACGTCGTCGCATCATATCGACCGATCCGGACCAAAGGGGGTCAATGGGCGGGTTGCTCCCGCGTTCGCCGGAGGTCGAGATTGAGTTCCAGAACATTGACTCGTGGTTGACCCAGGAACCCGAGTGTCGGGGGTTCGATGTGGCGGGCGATCAGTTGCTGGACCGTTTTCAGGGAGAGTCCGGTAGCCCGCGCGACGCGTTTCGCCTGATACAGGGCGGCGGCCGGACTGATCTCGGGATCGAGCCCGCTCGCTGACGCGGTCACCAGGTCGACCGGGATCGGTTCGGTGTTGTCCGGGTCGGCTTCTCGCAGTCGCGCGCAACGATCCCGGACCGCTTCGAGCAGCGCGGGATTGGTTGGTCCCTGGTTTGAACCGCCACTCGCCATGCCATTCGCGGGCATCGGCGCGGTCGCCGAGGGACGTCCCCAGAAATACTCAGGTGCCGTGTGCGAC
>JAPLOC010000473.1 GCA_026692825.1 Planctomycetota bacterium
TGGCAGACGCTGGGCGACATCGCGGTGGCCAACGGCATTCAGCGCGTGGCGTATGAGATCGCCACCAGCGACCTGAATCCCAACTTCCCCCCGCGCACCGGCGTGGCCAGGGCCGGTGGAAAGACGCTGCCTCCGCACGACGAAGGAATTGACAAGCGAAGCTGGTTCAGCCTGACGGGAATTGTCAGCCACGATCAATCGGGCCAGCCTATGGACGATCTGCAGCGGTTCGCGAGCCTGTTTGCTGATCTGGCACCGACCGGCGCGAAAGAGGCCTGGCGACGCGTTGGCGGCTGGCTGGCCGGGAGTGTCGCGAGTTACAAGGCGGGGTCGGGTGGAGATCCCGTGAGCAGCGATCATGTGCAACTTATCAACTGGCTGCTGGAGCGGCGGCTCCTGTCGAATCGCCTTGCGGACGATTCGGAACTGGCGGCGCTGGTCGACCGGTATCGCCAGGTCGAGGCATCGCTGCCGTTTCCTCGTTCATGCAACAGCATGGATGAACGTGGCGTTGCGCCCCTAAACTACGCTTTGAATATTCGCGGTGACAATGACCGACGCGGCGACCGGGTGCCGCGAGGCCTGCCGCGATTCGCCGCCGTGTTCCGATCACTCTCTCCAAACGCCGACGCGGCTGACAACTCGCACAGCGGTCGTCTGGACCTGGCTGAGTTTCTGACCGATCCACGGAATGGACTCGCGGCCCGCGTGTATGTCAATCGTGTCTGGCAGTGGGTCTTCGGCCATGGTCTGGTGAGAACTTCCAACGACTTCGGGCATCTGGGAGAACGCACCCGGAGTTGCTGGATTACCTGACGCGCGAGTTTGTCGCCGACGGCTGGTCGACGAAACGCCTGATCCGTCGGCTGGTGCTGAGCCGCACGTTCCGACAATCGGGCGAGGTCTCCGTAGAGGCCGCGGCTGTCGATCCGTTCAACCGCTGGCTGCACCACTATCCGACACGGCGGCTCGAGGCGGAAGCCATTCGCGATTCCCTGTTGGCTGTCTCCGGTCGGCTCGATCGAAAACTCTACGGCCGGCCCATCAATCCGCAGCGTCAGGTTGAAGACCCGGGGAAGCGATTGTTTTCCGGTCCGCTCGACGGGAACGGCCGGCGCTCGATTTATCTCGAAGTGTCGATCATGGACCGTTCGAAGTTTTTGCAGAGCTTCAACGCGCCCGATCCGAAGCTCCCCACGGGTCGCCGCGACGAAACCAACGTGCCGGCCCAGGCGCTCGTGATGCTCAACGATCCGCTGGTACTGGCGTTGGCCGATCAGTGGTCATCCCGTCTCTTGGCGGATGACAGCCCCTCGGTCGAACAGCGCATTCGGTCGATGTTCATGCAGGCCCTGGGTCGTCTGCCGGAAGCAGAGGAGTTGGCCCGCTGGGCGACGCTCATCAAGAGCCTGTCCACCGGCGACAACGTGCTGGCCGACCGCGACGCGTGGAAGCACGCGGCGCACACGCTGTTCAATCTGCAGGAGTTTACCCATTACCGATAAGGATCGGTGTGGGACCAGTCGTCTCGATTTAGGCCGCGAACCGACGTTAGATCGCGGAGCGATCCACGACTATCGGCTTCAAATGGAACTGTGCCAACCCTGATTGCGATTCGCCCCGAAGGTTTTCGATGACATCTCACTTCTCCGTCACGCGTCGCCAGCTTCTGCAAACCACATCGACCGGTTTTGGCTGGCTGGCGTTGGCCGGGTTGATCGGCGAAGAGGCCCGCGCCGAAGCGTTGCCGCGCTTGCCCAAAGCGCACTTTCCGCCAAAAGTCCGCAGCGTCGTCCTTTGCTTCATGGACGGTGGGCCCAGCCATGTGGACACGTTCGATCCCAAGCCGATGCTGAAAAAGCACGAAGGGGAGAAGGTCGGCGACCAGTCGACCAACAAGTTGTACTCCGACCCGAACCGGATGTGGCTCCCCAGCCCCTGGGAATTCCGGCAGCGGGGCGAAAGCGGTCTTTGGGTCAGCGATTTGTTCCCTCACATTGCCGGTGTGGTCGATGAGATCTGCGTCGTCCGTTCGATGGTCGGTCACCTGCCGCTGCACGGGCAGCAGAACCTGTTGCTGCACACCGGCCGCGTGACGGGTCAGCATCCCAGTCTCGGCGCGTGGGTGTCGTACGGACTGGGAACCGAGAATCACGACCTGCCCGGGTACGTGCTGCTGAACAACGACTGGGTGCCCAATGGCGGAATGGAAAACTTCGGCAGCTCGTATCTGCCGGCCAGCCATCAGGCGACCATGGTGCGGGCCAAGGGAACACCCGTTGACAATATCGTGCCTGCCGACGCCGCCAACCTGCAGCGCCGCAAGCTGGCCCTGCTTTCCGACCAGAACGCGGCCTTCGCCGGCAAGTCGTCGGACGCCGCCGCGATCGAAGCGGCGATCACCAATTACGAAACCGCGTTCCGCATGCAGACATCGCTGCCGGACGTCGTAGACATCAGCCGCGAGCCCGCGCACATTCAGGCGATGTACGGCATTGGCTCGCGGGACGAGCACCAGAACTACTACGCGATGCAGGCGCTGCGCGCGCGAAGGCTGGTCGAGGCGGGTGTGCGATTCATTGAAATCACCTGCCCCAGCTTCGACGGAAACAACTCGCCGTGGGATCAACACGGGGCGCTCAAAGCGAACCATGAGAAGAACGCCCGCATCACCGAGCAGTCGGTCGCCGCGCTGATTCGCGATCTTGGGCAGCGCGGCCTGCTGGAAGAGACGCTGGTGGTTTGGGCGGGGGAAATGGGACGCACGCCGCACCACCCCGGCAAGGACGGCCGCGATCATCACATCAACGGATACTCGATCTTTCTGGCCGGCGGCGGCATCCGCGGCGGCATGACCTACGGATCGACCAACGAATTTGGAGAAGCAGTCGCGGAGAACTCCGTCACGATCCACGACATTCACGCCACGATCCTCCACCAGATGGGGGTCGACCACGAGCGTCTCACCTACCGCCACGGCGGCCGCGACCACCGCCTGACCGACGTCCACGGCCGCATTCTGAAGGACATCCTCTCATGACGACAAGTGCCCGCATTTCTTCCCGCGATTGTCGACGGGCATTCTTCTCGCTGGTGATGCTGATCTGCCAGGCAACCATCGGGTTGGCCGAGGAGAAGGCGTCGACGATCGGCACGTCGCCGTTGGGACGCTACCTGCTGGTCGCCAGCGAAGGACTGTATGTCGTCGAGCCGGACGGCAGTTGCTCGTGGTCCTACAACCCCGAACCGTACAAAGGGCAAGGCTGGGTTGAATACGACGACCTCGTCTACGACGGCTGTGCGTTGCCCGACGATCGATTTCTCTTCGCAACGCACCGTTACGTGCGGGAAGTCGACCGCCACGGCAAGACCATCTGGGAGTACCGCGTGAAGGGAACCGCCGAAGTGAAAGCCTGCGTGCCATTGCCCGACGGGGGAGTCGCTATTCAGAACAGCGAAGAACAAGCCATTCTGGAACTGGAGCGCGGCACGGGGAAAATCCTCCACCGCGTCCCCGTGCCCGCGAAAGGGACGAACCACACCCGGTACAATTCGATGCGTCTGACGCCCGACGGCCATTATCTGATCGCACTGCGGGCGGAAAATCGGTTTCTGGAAATCACCCGCGATGGAAAGACGATTCAATCCTTCCCGGTCGACGGCTTGCCATGCTGCATTCAGCGTTTGGCCCGCGGCGACACATTGTGTACGGGCGAATTCGGTCTGGTCCGTTTCAATCGAGCGGGAGAAAAGGTCTGGTCGTTCAGCCGGAAAGACGCCTCCCCCCAGTTCCCGATCATCTATGCCACGGGCATCCACGCGTTCGCGGACGGGCGGTGGTTGATCAGCAACTCCGACTGGCATTACCTGGAAAAAGACCAGAACCGCGTGCAGGCGTTCGTGATCGATGCCGACAAGAACATCACGTGGAAATTGCCGGCGACGGCGTTCGGCGCCTGGAAGAAAAGCGAAACCGAGCCGCGCACCGGTTTCGTGGAACACCGTGTCTGTCTCATTCAACCGTTGCCGGAATAGTCACGCCGCAGGCAGGAAAAAAGCGCGGGTGAAAAAACCGAAGGAAGAAACGGGCCACCCAGAAATGACTAGTAAAAAATGTAGCCGAGTTCTAGTCGCGGGGTCCACTTCATCCCCGGCAGGAATCACTTGATCTCGTGAGTCAGTGCTGAGGCAGCTGCGCAGTCCATCGATAGCGAGTAGACAATGGCTCCACCACGAATCCGCAAGGCCACCTGAGCCGTCGTCCCACGAAGAGAACGGATGTCGTCCTTCGTCTTCCATCTTACTTCTGATCTCACCGCGCCTGTCGTGATGGAAATGGAATCGGCAAAACCAAAACCAGCCAGCTCAGTTCCGTTTTCATCGAGCAAGGCGACCGTCACTTCTCCCGCACCGCCACGCTGTTCGACGTTCAGCAGGAGCCGGTCACCGCGGAATGGCAGCGGCTTGGTCGTCAGTTGTCCGATGGCTGCTTTCTCCGACGACTGCAGTCCGGAAAATCCGTCGCGACGCAGTTTGGCGACGCCGATGGTTCGATTGCCGAACGGGCTCGGCTGAGTTTGCTGGCGCGAGAAGGCGTTGAAGTAGATCAGCATCTCGTCGCCGACTAGAAACGGCTCGTTGTGGAGCGGCACGGCACCGGTCGCGTAGTAACTGCTCGGCGGGCCATGTGGAATGAAGTTCTCGCGATGGTTGATCCAGCTCCATTCGCCCCCGTCGTGTCGCGCGGCGAGCATCACCGTGAAGGCTCCCTTCGGCTTGTCCATGCCGCACGGGAAGCCGAGGTCTTGATTGCCATAATTGAACGGGATCATGCACTCGACCGCCGGAGCCTGAACGTCGCCCGGTGTGATCTGCTTGGCCGGTTCGGCGGGCGACCACGTCTTCAGGTCACGGCTGTAGCTGAAGGACGGATAGGCCCAACCGCCCGATCGCGTGTAGGCCATCCAGCGCTGGTGACGATGATCGGGCACCACCAGCAACCGATCACCGCCGCCCGACGGCAACGACTCCAATCGTTCGAGCGGCTGTTCCCAGTGCAGGCCGTCCGGGCTGTAGGTGATGTACTCGCCCCGCGCCGCTGCGCAGCGATCGATGAATTGCTGCGGGCGCCCGAGCGAACCGCTGACGGCGTGGTTATCCCAGTAATGTACCGACTCCCAATGCGCGATCATCTTGTAGCGACGATTCTGGTTTGGCTCGCGATCGTCGCGCAGGATCGTGTAGCCATCGAAGTTCGTCAGAGCCCCCTTGGTCTGCTCGGCCGCGCGCTTGCCAGTAAGGACGATGTTGTTTTCCTTGTTGCCGCGATACTCGATCAGCCCCAGCTTCGGCTTCCGCCAGTGAATGCCGTCATCGGATTCGGCGTACTTGCCGAGCATCGACTCGACCGCCGGACGATCGGCGTCGGAGCGCGGCCGGAACGTGAAATCATCGCCACGTCCCCACACACCGGCGGCGGCGATCTCATGGGGACCAAGCCCATTGTGCCCCATCGTCATTGTCACGTACCACAGCCGGAAGCGACCGTCTGGCTCACGGATCACGTTGCCCCACGCACAATCGGTTTCCGTCTTCGGATCGTCAGGCCAGATGATTGGCTTCTCAAGCGGAAGAGCCTGGTTGTGAATCCGCGTCAGTCCCTCCTGCTGCGCAATCCAGTGATTGTCCACGAACAGGTACAGATTGGGATCGTGCGTTGTTCGAGCTGCGCCTACCTTGCCCTCTCGCTCGTTCGACGGCGACTTCCAGCGGACGACTTCCAGATGCGTTTTGTCGTCGGCGCCGCGATACGAGTACGACGTGACAAGTGTGCCGTCGACGAGCTGCACCGTCGGGCCGAAGCCGCCCCCCTGGTACTTGCCCACCGGGGTTTTCGTGTCGATCTGGAGGCGGTCGTGAGCGAAGTCGAATTCGAAGCCGTCCTCGGTTTCAGTCCCAATGATGGCTCGCACGCCGAGCGGCGGCTTGAGGTCGCGAACCGTGAACGTTAGCAGCAGCCGCTTGTCTTGCAGCCGCAGCAGCGACATGTACATCTCGCCGTAGTCGCCGAAATCGCGGATGCGGTCGAACGTCTTCGCACCGTCGGATGACGAAAACAAGATGAAGTGGTCGGCCTGATCGTTCCCCGCTTTGATCGGCCGGTCCTTGATCGGCAGTTCGTTGCTGTCGACGCGAACCAGCGCCCAGACTTTGCCCGAGCGAGCCTGCCACAGCCACGTCTCGCCGCCGAAGAAGCCGTACTGACTTTTGAAATCCTTCGGCTCGCACTTCTGCGACTTGTCCCAGGTTTGGCCGTCATCGGTTGATCGCCAGACGTAATACGGTCCGCCCCCACCGTCGTAATCAACACCGAGCAGCAGCGTCCCGTCGGCCAGTTCCAGCACGTTGCGAGTCGTGTGATTGCTGGCCTTCGGCTTGATCTGTTCCGATTCGGCCCGCGTCGATTGCCAC
>JAPLOC010000474.1 GCA_026692825.1 Planctomycetota bacterium
GTGGAAAGTCGAATGTCCATCACCTGGAACGCGAAGATCTGGTCGCCCTCACCATTGAGGCGGCCGCCATGGCCCGCGTTCCTCTGGCGGGAACAAGCTGGATCCCCGGAAAAAGTTGACTGTCGCGATTGAGCCGGGCGGCGACATGTTGTCCCGCGACGGAGCGCGAACTGACACCACAACCTCAACCCCCAATCGACGGAGTCCCCGATGGCGAACATTCGCGAACAGGTGCGGGAGCGACTGAAGGCTGACGGCATCCGGTTTCTTGTCGTGCAGTTCGTCGACATTCACGGTGCCGCCAAGGCGAAGATGGTGCCGGTCGAATGTCTCGACGATGTGATCGATTCCGGTGCGGGGTTCGCGGGGGGGGCGGTCTGGGGGGTCGGTCAGGGGCCGCACTCGCACGACATTATGGCCCGCATCGATCTGTCGACCTACACCCCGTTGGCCTGGATGGAAGAGGGGACCGCGCGGTTCGCCTCGGATCTGTACGTCGACAACGCGCCGCATCCTTACTGTTCCCGCACGAATCTCAAGCGGGTGCTGAAACAGGCCGCCGACCGGGGACTGGTGTTCAACGTCGGGATGGAGCCCGAGTTTTTCCTGGTGACGAGGAACCCCGACGGTTCGATCGCTCCCTGGAATCCCGATGGCGTCGACAACCTGGCGAAGCCGTGTTACGACTTTCGGTCGATGGCACCTGCGATGGGCTTTCTGCAGGAACTGACCACAACGCTCAATAAACTCGGCTGGGGGGTCTATCAGGCGGACCATGAGGACGCGAACGGTCAGTACGAGGTGAATTTCCAGTACGCCGACGCGCTCACGACCGCCGACCGGGTGACGTTCTTCAAGATGGCGACCGGCCAGCCCGCCCGTAGATACGGCGCGATCGCCACGCACATGGCGAAGCCATTCGCCGACCGGACCGGCAGCGGCCTGCACGTTCACTTCCACCTGGCGGATGCCGCGACCGGGAAGAATGTCTTCACCGATCACGACGATCCGCAGGGGCTGGGACTGTCGCAACTCGCGTATCACTTTTTGGGCGGGGTGATCCGCCATGCCCGCGCGCTGGTCGCGGTCACCAGTCCCACGGTGAATTGCTACAAACGCCTGCAACTGGGGCGCGGCTTGCTGTCGAGCCGATCGGGTTTCACTTGGACACCGGCCTTCGCCAGTTACGGGGACAACAACCGCACCCAGATGATTCGCACGGCAGGGCCGGGACATTGCGAAGACCGGACGGTCTCGGCGGGGTGCAATCCGTATCTGGGGCTGGCGGCGTTTCTGGCGGCGGGGCTGGACGGCATCGAGAACAAGATCGATCCCGGTCCCGCCAACGTCGGCAACCTGTATGAAAGTTCGCTCGAAGAGATTCGGGCGCGGGGAATCCGCTTCCTTCCCCAAAACCTGAACGAGGCGCTCGAAGAACTGAAGCACGATCCGGTCGTTCGCGGAGGACTTGGCGTCCTCGCAGACGAGTACATCGAACTGAAATCGCGCGAATGGGAAACGTACGACCGCCAGGTCTCTCCCTGGGAGACTCCCCGCTCTTCCAACATCGACACCGATTGAGTCCCGACCAGCAATGGCTTTTCAGATTGAGTGCCCCAACTGCGGAGTGAGGCCGGCGTGGGAATTCCACTACGGCGGTGCCACCCGCAATCGCCCCGAACCGCAGGCTCCCTCCGCCGACTGGGTCGAGTACATCTACTCCCGCCCGAACACCCGCGGGGAGGAGTCGGAGTGGTGGTACCACCGGTCGGCATGCAAGCTCTGGTTTCTCGCCGAGCGCGACACCAATACGAATCACGTGCTGGAAACCCGGCGTTTTGAAGCTCAGGAGAATGTCGGTGGCTGACCACTCCCCCTCGACCGGCCAGGTCGAATTTCAATTCAACGGCAAGACGATTGTCGCCGCCCCGGGTCAGACCATCGCCGGCGCACTGCACGCCGCCGGCGAACATGTGCTGTCGAGCAGCTTCAAATACCACCGCCCGCGGGGGCTGCTATGCGTTTCGGGACGCTGTCCCAATTGTCTGTGTAGCGTCGACGGAGTTCCCAACGAACGGATCTGTCAGACGCCGGCCCGGACCGGAATGCAGGTGAAGTCGCAAAACGCCTGGCCTTCCCCCAAGCTCGACGTGCTGCGGGTGTTCAACCGGTTCAGCCGCTTCATGCCGGTCGGCTTCTACTACAAGTCGATGTACAAACCCCGGTGGATGTGGCCGATCTGGGAGAAACTCATCCGCCGAATCACAGGCCTGGGGACGATCGACCCCGTCCATGGTGGCGACGGCGATTACGACAAGCGCAACATCTTTACCGATGTCGCCATCATTGGCGGAGGACTCGCGGGGATGCAGGCGGCTCTGGCGGCCGCTGAGGGAGGGGCTCGCGTCGTTCTCATTGATGACCAGCCCGGACTGGGCGGACACTTGCGCTACGATCCCGATCTTGTCCGTCCCGAATGGACGGAACTCCCGCTGCGGACGGCGGCCAATCACCGGATCGAAGTGATCAACGGCGCGACGGTGTTCGGTGCCTACGAAGACCGGTATCTCGGCGTGCGCCAGGGAGAACGGCTGATCCGCATTCGGGCGGCGCAGGTTGTCGTCACCACCGGCGCGTGGGAACGCCCCTATGTGTTTGAGAACAACGATCTGCCGGGAGTGCTGCTGGCCAGCGGCGCGCAACGCCTGTTGCGGCTGGAACATTGCACGTTCGACGGCCCGGTGCTGGTCGTGACCGACAATTCCCAGGGGTATCGCGCCGCCCGGCAGTTGAAAGGGGCAGGGGTCACGCTCGCGGGTCTGGTCGACACCCGCGCCGACTCGACAGAGACGATCGATGGCGTGACAATCCATCGTGGTCAGACCATCACGGCGGCCACCGGATCGTCGCACGTCACCGGCGCGAAACTAGCAACCCTGGGAGGAGAAAAAAAGGGAACCGTCGCGTGCCGATGGATCGTGCAGGCGCTCGGCTTCACCGCCGCCACGTCGCTGCTGTACCAAGCGGGATGTTCGCTGGAATACGACCCGGCACTCGATCAACCGGTCGTGAAGAAGTACGCCGCCGGCTATTGGTCGGCGGGGTCAATCAACGGACTTCACGATCCGCAGGCCGCCGCGGCGGAGGCCCGCTCGGTGGGAGCGGCGGCCGCCGCCGCGGTAAGTTCTCAGCCCGTCCCCCGCGTTGTCGAACGCCCGACTGCGACTGGGGCGACCGCCTTCGAACCCAACTACGTCGCACCGACCGCGGCGAAAAAGCAGTTTGTCTGTCTGTGCGAAGATGTCACGGTGAAAGACGTCGGTGACGCGATCGATGAAGGTTATTCCAACATCGAAACCCTGAAACGCTATTCAACCGTGTCGATGGGGCCGTGTCAGGGGAAGATGTGTCAGGCGGCGGCGATCGCTGTCTGTGCCCGGCACAACAAACAGACCATCGCCCAGACGGGCGTCACCACGGCTCGACCTCCCGACCAGCCGGTCCCCTTGGGAGTGCTGGCGGGGCGGGGAGTCCATTTCACACTCGTCCGCCAGACCGCGATGCACGACTGGCACGTGCGAAACGGCGCGACGATGAGCGACGCGGGGAACTGGAAACGCCCCGGGGTCTACACCACGGTCGAACAGGAGTACGACGCCGTCCGGAACCGGGCCGGTCTGATCGATGTCTCGACACTCGGCAAGCTCGACCTGCGCGGCGAAGATGTTACGAAGCTTCTGGAGTACATTTACCCCAACAGGTTCGCGAACCTTCCCGTCGGTCGCGTGCGGTATGGCGTCATCTGTGGCGAAGATGGCATCATTCTTGACGACGGCACCGTCAGTCGACTGGGGAGCGAGCGGTACTTCATCACCACCACGACGGGGAATGCCGACGCGATCGACAGTTGGTTCCGCAGCACGCTGGTTTGCCGTCCGCAGTGGGACATCCGGTTCACCAATGTTTCGACCAGCTTCGCGGCGATGAATCTGGCCGGGCCGCGCAGCCGGGAGATTCTGGCGAAGCTGACCACGTCCGACGTGTCGGCCGAGCGCTGGCCCTATCTGACGGCGGGCGAATTGACGATCGCGGGAGTGAAGGCGACGGTGTTGCGCATCGGGTTCGTGGGTGAACTTGGCTACGAGATCCACGTTCCGACGCAATACGGCCTGCATGTCTGGGAGTCGATTCTGGAAGCGGGACGCGAGTTTGGAATCGCGCCATTCGGACTTGAGGCGCAGCGTCTGCTGCGACTGGAAAAGAAGCACTTCCTGCCCGGGGTCGATACCGACGCGTTGTCGAATCCCCTGGAGGCGGACATTGGCTGGGTGGTGAAACTCGAAAAGTCCGACTTCATTGGACGACATTCACTCGACCGCGTGAGCCAGCGGCCGTTGCGACAGAAGTTGGTCGGATTCCGGTTGCAGGACAGCACGCCGATCGAAGCGGGTTCGCTGGTGTTAAGTGGTTCGAAAGTGACAGGGCGCGTGACATCGTCGGGGAATTCGCCCGCGGTGGGAACGACCATTGGACTCGCCTGGGTCGCCGCCGACCAGGCGCATGACGGCGCCCGATTTGAGATCCGTGTGCGGGATTCGAACGTCCCGGCGTTCGTCCACGAAGCGCCGTTTTATGATCCCGCGGGGGACAGGTTGAAGAGTTAGTTGCGAAGCAGAATTCACCCCCAGAAAAGTTTGACTTTCGATCCTTGATGCCCACCTCCATGATCATCGCTCCCCCGTCGCCGCGCGGTCCGTTGTATGAGTGGCACCTGAACGCCGCCGCCCAGTTTGGTCTGGTCGACGGTTGGCCGGTCGCGTTGCGTTATCCCCCGCGTGAACCACAACCGGGGACCAACATGCTGATGGACCTCTCGCACTGGCCCGCCTGGGAGCTGGGAGGGGGCGAGACCGAACGGGCCTTGCAGGAATTGTGTGGCGGCACCGTGCCATT
>JAPLOC010000475.1 GCA_026692825.1 Planctomycetota bacterium
CGCGTCGAAAGGAGCGTTCCGGGCATTCGACGCGCTGAAGCCCGCGGTTCCGGTCGCATTGGATCGAACGCAGAACAACACCCCCGCTTCGTGCAGCCGGCCGGCGTTGGCATACGACGAATCGAACGGATCGTAATCGGTGAACGGTCGATTCATCACCGCGCCAATGATCACAGGCACATCACGCTTCTTCAGTTCCGGGGCCAGCTTCCATGCTTCAGCGGCCCCCGTGATCACGATCGACAGGTTTTCCTTCTCGGCAAACAACAAGGCCTCGGCGATTTGCTTTCGCGAGTCCGCCTCGATATGGACCCGCTTGCGTTTGGCAAGATACGGCTCCAGCGCCTCAAACCGGGGGTCGACAATCGGTGGCGTCACGCCGGCCGCTTTGAACTGATCCTTGAGTTTCAGATAGGTCCGTGCCTCTTTCAGAAACTTGCTGAGCGAGTCAATCGTTGGCTGATTGTCCCCCCCTCCGGGCCATTCGATCTGCAAAGCGACTTCGTAGTCGCGAATCATCTCGGGAACCGTCCAGCCGGAAAGCTGGATCAGAGACGACTGTCCCCCCATCAGCGCACCCGCCGGGCGAATCAGCGAGGTCGTAACACCGCCGGCACGAGCGACCGGAATCAATTCCGAGTCCGGGTTCACCGCGACGCCCGCTCGCAAATCGGGCTGAAACGCGCCGGGTTCATTGAAATCGTGCGTCTCTTGAATCGAGCCGATTTCCTGCAGGCCCAAAATCGATCCCGCGTCGATCAAGCCGGGATAGATCTCCAGTCCCGTGGCATCGAGCGTCACCGTTCCCTCGGGAATCGCGATCTCTTTGCCCACGGCGGCAATTCGATCTCCATGAATCAGCAATGTCCCCTGGTCAATCGCCGGACCATCCAAAGGATGAATCTTCGCGCCCACCACGGCGTACGTCGTTCCCACTTTGGACAGCTCCAGCACCTTCTGGCGAATCTCGGCGGTTGGGGGAGTCCAGGCGGGGGGAGTCGCCGACGCTCTCGCGGCCGCTTCCGACATTGCAGTCGGCTGTTTTTCGCGTACGAAATACGGAACGCCATCGATCAACGTCATTTCGCAGCGTGAGAAAATGCTCAGCGGATTCCCACTGTAGATCGCGATGTCGGCATCTTTCCCGACTTCAATCGAACCCATCCGGTCGGCGATTCCCAATTCTTTCGCGGAATTCAATGTCACCATCCGCCAGACTGCTTCCGGCGACGCATTGCCATACCGCAACATTTTCGCCGCCTCGATATAGAGGTGTCGCATCATCTCGGCGTCGTCACTCTTCAGCACCGTGTTGACCCCCGCTTCGTTCAACAGCGCCGCGTTGTAGGGGGTCGCGTCGAACGCTTCGACCTTGTAGGCCCACCAGTCGCCAAACGTGCTGCAACTCGCCCCATGGGCGGCGATTTCGGGAGCGATCTTGTACCCCTCCAAAACATGCTGCAACGACCAGACGCGAATCCCCAACCCGGAAGCGACCCGCAGCAGCATCAAAATTTCATCGGCGCGGTAGCAGTGGCTGTGGATGAATTTCTGGTGTTCGACAATGTCGGACAGCGTTTCCAGCCGGAGATCCCGGCGCGGCGGCAGCAATTTCACCGGTTGGCCGGCGGCCGTCAGGGCGGCGACCGCTTTGTTGTATTCCAGCCATTCCCGACGATAGTCAATCGCCTCCAGGAAGGCCCGGTTGAGGGTCGCCTCGACCCCCATGCGGGTGTTCGGAAACCGCCCCGTCCGCCGTTTGACGTTTTCGCCCAGCGCGAATTTCACTCCCTGTGGGTTGCCGTGCAGCAATTGATCTTGCGCCAGCTCACCATATTTCAGCTTGACCACGGCGTCCTGGCCCCCAACCACATTGGCCGATCCGTGGAACAGTCGCGCCGCCGTTACTCCGCCCGCCAGCGCTCGGTACGCCCCTGGGTCGTCTGTGCGAACGACATCCCGCACCCGAACCTCGGGCACGAGTGACGAGGTCGCCTCGTTCACGCCCCCCATTCCGTCGGCGAACATGATATGGCTGTGTGTATCGATGATTCCCGCCGCCACGTAGCGACCGGTCGCGTCGATCACCGCCATGTCGGCGTCTGGGGCCAGGTCGGGACCAATCGCGGCGATCTTTCCCTGCCGAATGAGAACACTGGTGCCCGGCAACGGCGCCCCCACCCCGGTGAGAACGGTTCCGTTGCGAATCAGGACGTTACCACCTGTCGGAAGAGGACGCTGGCGGCGGTCGGAATCGAGTTCCGCCGGGAATTCGGCGGAGTTGAGTTCACCCGGTTTGGGTTTGGAATCACCGACGTCGAGAGTGAGCTTGCCCCCACCTTCCTGGGGAGCGGATTCTTCTTCACGACGTTTTGCAATGAATTTCGTCGGTCCGCCAAACGCCGACTTCATCGTCCCGGCGGCGGCACCAGACTGTTTCTCGTCGACTTCGCCCTGGAATTTCAATTCGATCGCTTGGGCACCGACACCGATCGAGACCACGAACTCGAACTTGCGACCGTCGACTTTGCCAGAAGCGATCTTTCCTTCACCCTGAGAACTGCGAAAGAGTCCCGACAGGGTCGCGGCGTTTTGAATCAATTCGGTCGACGCGAATAGCTTCGCATCACCCGCGTCAATCTCGAGGGTCCATTGACCCGCGAGGGCGGCGTTGGGGATCGGGGGAGCCGCTGGGGGAGGAACCGGTTTGGCGTCGGTGTGATATTCGAACCGTGCGCCGTCCACGAAGAGAAATCGCACCTTGGAGCGTTCGTCATCGAAGGGGCCAGTCATGACGACGACATGGGCGAGCTTGCCCGCCTCCAGCGTCCCCAATCGACTTTCCTGTCCCAAGAGTTTCGCCGCGTCGCGAGTGAGCGCTGCGAGAGCGGCCGACTTGGGCAGGCCGGCTTCGATCGCCTGGCGAAGACCGCGGAACAGCAGGTGCGGTTCGCCGAGTCCTTCAGAACCGATGGCGAACGGGATGCCGGCGGCATGAAGTGTTTTGAGGTTCGCTGTCTGTTCCTTCCACCGATCGACGCGACTCTGTTGGACCCGCCGGGGATCTTTGAGCTGAGGTTGCAAGCGGTCGCCGGCCGGTTCGACTTCCACTTTGGGAGAGTCTCCCCAGGCGACGGTGGCGATGATCCCTCTGGAGGCTGCCTTCAAGCGGTCAATTGCC
>JAPLOC010000476.1:0-8837 GCA_026692825.1 Planctomycetota bacterium
AGCGCCAGCACGGCGGCGAGGGCGTCGCCAATGCCGGGATCAAGATCGATGATCAACTTTCGCACGGTATCGCCAAGCCTGGGAGAAACGGAGGGGCTCGTGTCGGTACGGCATTTTAACCAGGAATTCGAAACGGGGGAATGACCGCGAGGAGTCGTTGAAGAAAGCCCCGCCCGCTCTGAACCGCTACAAATCGCGTTTCCACTCGTCGAGAGTCGCATTCAGCAGTGGCAGAACCCCAAGTTCAGCGGCCCAACGACGCATGTAGGCCTCGTCGAGTTGGCCCTGAGCGAGGAGTACCTAGTGAAGTCAAGAAACGGCTGAATCAGGTACTCTTCCATGGGGGTCTCGGGTACGGCCAATCGCTTCTAGCATTCGTTCGTTTCGATCGTCATTTTGAAGACGCAGAAGCTCGAATCGCCGGTCAACCATCGCCTCCGATCCCGCGAACATTCGACGCGAGTTTTCGCGCACCATCCCCAGCGCTATTTGCAGCCGCTCCGCCGGCGTCATTCGGCGATACGCTTCGAGAGTTTCGGGATGTAGCATCATTCCACGCAGAGGAATCAAGAGCAAGGGGACTCAAACTGCGATCTCGGAGGAGTAGGAAGACGAGATCGGGTGTCGACTACTCGATTCTCGCACGCCACCCGTCGAAACGGAAGTGGAATTTCAGGTGTCGGTCCTATTTCAGCAGTTGCCGCCACGCGTCGAGCGGTGCCAGTTCCTGCTTCATCCGGGGACGCGATTCGCCGAAATCGATTTCGCGGGGGGCGACCAGCGCCGCCATTTGCAGGATGTCGAACCGTTCCAACAGTCCGAAACAGAACAATTCGGGAGCGTCGTCGACCTTGCGGTTTTGTTCGATGACCTCTTTCAGGCTCGCCAGCGACTGATGCAGCTCCAGTCGGAGAATCGAATCGGGATGCAATCCTGCGGCGGCGAGTGCCGCCAGGGATTCGCGAGGGCCGTGCGCACACAGTCGGACCGTACCAATCTGCCGTTCCTTCACCAGCCAGTCGGCCACGCCGCCCAGTTGCGTCACCTGCACTCCCAGCGGACGTTGGCCCACGGTCGACACCAACAGAGCGAACAGATAGTCGCGGTTGCCAAGGCTCGATTCCCCGATAAAGAACGGATCAACCGCGATCACCCGTTCTCCCTGACGGAGCAGTGCGTCAATCTGATCCACCAGGTCTTTGCGTCCCCTGTCGCCGACAATCAGGGTCGTTCCTTTAGCTGGCCCCCGAGTCAGTTCCACAACGGGCGTCGTCCACTCGTTGTTCATCCGCAGTTTCCAGAACATCGCATGGGTCGTGCCGGCGTCGGCTTCACCGGCTACCTCGATCGAAATCTTGGCGTCTGTCGCCTGAATCAACTTCGCGAGCCGTGATCGCCGGGTCCTCTGCCATTCCCGGGCCGCGTCGCGCCCCTGAGGAAGCTCCCCGTCGCGCGGCAGATCCTTCGCGAGCGCGAGCGCCAATGTGTGAAAGTCGGCGTTGTCGGCGGGAACGGGAATCGCGAACTGGTCGGGCGTTCGCAACTCTCCTTCCGACGGAATCTCCCGCGGGTTGTAATCGCGGTCGTCGGGAAAGAAGTGGACGCCAATCATTTGATACAGCGCTTCCCGGTTTTCCTTCTGGAAGTTGTGATCCCCCGGTTCGGCGTTGATGTGATACCGCAGATTGTCGTCGCGTCCGTAGAGCCGAAAGAATGGGCGTCCCGCGTCCAACAACGGCGGCAGGGCGTGATCCGCCTTGAAGCAGCAATTGTCATTGAGATTGTACGTGAGCAGTGTGGCGCGGGGAGCCATCAGCGCTGTCAGGTGTGAATAGTCGGCGACCGTCGCCAGATCGACCGGCGTCTGTTCCGAATCCCCCAGATCCGAGAAATTCTTCCCCCGCGTGATGAAACTGGAATAGCCGGCTACCGGGTTTGACAATGTGACCCGGGAGTCGAGCGAACTGACGATAATCGTCTGCCAGCCACCTCCCGACAGGCCCGCGACACCCACCCGGGTCGGGTCGGCCTGTTCCAGCGACAACAGCACATCAAGCCCCCGCTTCATCGCGAGATAGAACGGGGCCAGTCCGCTGGTGCCGCACAAATCGAGCTGATTCATGCGGCCATGCGCGAATCCCTCGGTGCGAAACTGCCCCATCCCGAACCATTCGGGATTGAGTGCGATGATTCCCCGCTTCGCCTGGTTGATGCACCGCATCTGTTTGTAGTCGACCGCTTTGCCGATCGGGTCATGCCCGTTGACGTTGAGAAAGACCGGGGCTTTGCCAACGATTTTCTCGGGAACGTACAGCAGCGCGGGGATCCAGAGGCCGGGGAGCGCCTCGTAGCGGAGTTTGCGGATCGTGTAACCCGGCCCACCCGGAACGTGATCGAGCCATTCGACCTTCAACGGCGCGTCGCGCCACTTCGCCGCCTCTCCCCTATACGGCGCGGGCCAGCACCTCTTCGCGGAGGGCTTCCGCCTGTTTCGTCCATGCCTCCGCAGACGTCGCCTGCGGAACGGGCGGAATGCGCGAAGCACAGGAAAGCCGGCGGGCAACCACCGGCGTCTCCAATCCAAACTTCAACGGATTCGTGGCGTTTGGAACAGTCGCTGCGAATTTACAGCGTGGGGCCAATCGCCCAGGGAGCGAATTCATCATCGCCAACCCCTTGCGCTTCGCTCTTGGTGTGTTCCCCGCTCGCCACCGCGATGATCCGCTCGAAAATCTCGCGGCCCACGTCCTCAATCGTTGCGCCGTCCAGAATCACCCCCGCGTTGATGTCCATGTCTTCGATCATCCGCTCGTACATCGGAGTGTTCGTCGCCACTTTGATCGAGGGGACCGGCTTGCAGCCGAAACAACTTCCCCGGCCGGTCGTGAAAACGACCATGTTGCACCCGCCGGCGACCAGTCCGGTGACCGAAGTCGGGTCGTAACCCGGGGTGTCCATGATCAGGAAGCCCTTCGACTTGATCGGCTCCGCGTAATGGTACACTCCGCGCAGTGCCGTCGTTCCCCCCTTGGCGATCGCACCCAGCGACTTTTCATAGATCGTCGTCAGGCCCCCCTTCTTGTTGCCGACGGAGGGGTTGTTATTGATCTCGGCACCGAACATGGCGGTGTACTTTTCCCACCAGTGAATCCGCTCGACCAGCTTCTCACCCACTTCGCGCGAGATCGCCCGGCGGGTCAAGGTGTGTTCACCGCCGTAGATCTCGGGGGTCTCGGCGAGAACGCTGGCGGCTCCGTGCGCGACGAGCAGATCGCTGGCATAGCCGAGCGCGGGATTCGCGGTCACACCGCTGTTACCGTCGCTCCCGCCGCAGTTGGTTCCGAGGATGATCTCCGAAACCGGAATTGGTTCGCGATGCACCTTGTTCGCCTCGGGGAGCATTTCTCGCAAAATCGAGACGCCGTGGGCGACCGTTTTGCGAATCCCCCCTTCCTCCTGCATGTTGAGAATGAGCGGGAGTTTCGGCTTGGCTACCCCCGGGATATCGATCTGGTGCAGTCCTTCGCTCTCGGCGAGAAATGACGCCTGCCCGGTCTCGCATCCCAACCCGACCAGCAGATACGCGCCGATGTTTGCGTGTTTGGCGAAGCCGGCGAGCGTGCGGGTCAACTGGAGGTGATCTTCCCCTCCGTATTGCATCGCGCAGCCATGCTTGTGAACAATGGGGACCACGCCATCGACATTGGGAAACTGCGCCAAAATATCAGGAGTCAGCGCCTGGCAGATCAGTCGCGAGGTGAACGCTGAGCAGTTGACTGTGGAGATGACCGCGATATAGTTCCGCGTCCCCGCGCGACCATCATGGCGGCGGTATCCTTGGAATGTGCGACCATGGATGGGTGTTGGATCGGGCGGGGTCTCGGTGGCGTGGGCGTAGTCGAGGCTGAGCGGGCCCGCTTCGCAGTTCTGGGTGTGGACCCATGCACCAACCGGAATGTCGGTCGAAGCGAAGCCGATTGTCTGGCCGAATTTGCGGACCGGAGCCCCCCGTTTGATCGCCCGGGTCGCGACTTTGTGCCCCAGGTCGATCGGCTCACGCGAGGCGATGGTCGTTCCGCCGACGTCCACCGTTGTCCCAGTTGGCGCGGTCCGAGCCGCGACGGCGATGTTGTCTTCCGGATGCAGAACAATGAAAGCGGGGGCGCTGCGGGGGGGCATTTCGAAGGCGGAGTGGAGGGAGGTGCGGCGGACCCGTTCGCGGGGTCCCTGTGGTCTCGTGCGAGCGTATCGGTTTGGGGGCGGGGCTGCAACATGTGGAGATCGGTCGATGTGGCCCAAACTCCAACAGGAATGCCCACAGACACGCGCGCTGTCGACTCGCTGCGCTCGCGGGCCGTTTTGTTTTTAGACAGGATGAAAAGGATGGACAGGATTGCTGAGGCGACAGTCAATCGTGTGGATTGGGAGTTTTTCGATTTCTGCAACTTCTCCAGAGAGCAGGAATGGCGGGCAATGCCATCCTGTTCATCCCTTTCATCCTCTTCATCCCGTCAAATTCTTTCCGTCCGTCAGCCTCCGATCTCTTCAACTTTCCCTTCAATAGGGGCAGAGCGCTCAAACTGAAAAGTCTCAATTGGTGCCGCGCTCGGTAAAACCGCTCGACTCTGTCTGCGATCTCGCCGGTTCGCTACGATTTCCCATCATGCGAGTTCTCCTCCTCATTCCCACACTCGACCAGTCTGGTGCCGAGAAACAACTGGTGCTGCTGGCACGGGGCCTGCCACGACCCGAGTTCGACGTTCAGGTCTGCTGTTTGACACGAGGTGGGCCGTACGAATCGCTGCTGCAAGAGGCTGGAATTCCCTGCACGGTTTTGGGAAAGCGATTCAAGTTCGATCCGCTGGCGCTGTCGCGGTTGAGGGGACTGATCCGCCAGGTGAAGCCGGACTTGCTGCATACCTGGCTATTTGCGGCGAACTCCTACGGGCGTCTCGCCGTCGGCTCGCGGCCGGCGTTTCCGGTCGTCGTGTCGGAGCGGTGCGTTGATTCCTGGAAAGCGGGGTGGCAGTTCTGGGTCGATTCGCGGCTGGCCGGTCGCACGCAGGCGCTGATCGCGAATTCGAACAGCGTCGCCGACTTTTATCAGGAGCGGGGATTTCCCGCGGAACGGATTCAGGTGATCCCCAATGGGATTCTTCCGCCAACAGAACTTCCCAATCGCGAGCGGATCCGCGAAGAACTGAACGTGCCCGCACGGATTCCAATCGTCTGTTACGCTGGCCGACTCGCCCGCCAGAAGCGGGTAGAGGATCTGATCTGGGGATTCGAGTTGATCCGCGCGATTCGGGGCCATGTCCTCTTTCTGATTGCCGGGGATGGCCCGGAACGACAACGGCTCGAAGAGTTCTCCCGTGGTCTGGGATTGGAAAACCACGTCCGGTTTCTGGGTCATTGCACCGATGTCCCGGCGTTGCTGGCGGCCAGCGATCTGTTCTGGCTGGGGAGCGATTTCGAAGGCATGTCGAACAGCGTGATGGAAGCGATGGCATGCGGCTTGCCGGTGCTGGCCAGCGATATCCCTCCCAATCGTGAACTGGTCGTTCCCGGAAAAACCGGTTTTCTGGTTCCCGTCGGAGATCGGGCCGCGTACGCGCAGTTTGGCGAGAGACTGCTGTTCGACCGCCAACTGGCGACAACACTGGGGGCCGCGGGAAAGACCCGCATTCTGGAGGAATTCAGCGTCGAGCGGATGGTCGACGCCCATGTCGCCCTCTATCGACAACTCGTCACGTCGAGGCAGCCATGTGCGGCATAGTCGGTGCCGCCTGGGGGGCCGACGATCGGCCGCTCGAACTGCGCGTGCTGAAGCGCATGACCGACGCGCTGACTCATCGCGGACCCGATGACGCGGGGTATTTTCATTCGTGGTTGCCCGCGAAGATCTGGACCGGCGACGAGTCGGCAGTCGGTGATTTTGTTCCCCACGGCCCGGGAGCCGCGCTGGCGTTTCGCAGGCTGTCGATCATCGACCTTTCGACGGGACACCAGCCGTTGGCGAATGAAGACGAAACGCTGTGGATCGCCTTCAACGGCGAAATCTACAACTACCGCGAATTGCATGCGGGCCTTGTGGCTCGGGGCCACACGTTTCGCACTCAGAGCGATACCGAGACGATCGTGCATTTGTACGAGGAACTCGGACCGGCCTGTGTGCATCAACTGCGTGGCATGTTCGCTTTCGCCATTTGGAACGAACGGGATCGCAGCCTGTTTTTCGCCCGCGATCGGCTGGGAAAAAAGCCGCTCGTCTATCGGCACGAGGGAACAAGGCTGCTGTTCGCGAGTGAACTGAAAGCGCTGCTGGAGGTCCCCGGAATCGCCCGCGAGATCGACCCGCGTGCCGTCTTGGATTACCTCACCTACCAATACGTCCCACACCCGGGATCGATTCTTCGCGGCTTTCAAAAACTCCCGCCGGCCCATTGGGGCTTTTACCGCGAAGGAAAACTACGGATCGAACGATACTGGCGACCGGGGTATGAGTCTCCCTGGTACGCCGGCTCGCCGCCGGTCGACGGTTCGCAATCGCAGGGCGGGGCCGGTGCCGCCTCAATCGGCGGAACGCTCCCGGCAGATTCATTCGAAGCGGAAGAGCCTGCGGATCTCGCGACACCACCGCGCGATCTTCCCGCCGCCCGCAAGCTGTTGCGGTCCACGTTGACCGAGGCGGTGCGATTGCGGTTGCGAAGCGATGTTCCTCTGGGGGCGTTCCTTTCGGGCGGTGTCGATTCGACAATCATCGCCGGCCTGATGCAGCAACTGTCGTCGCGCCCCGTGCAGACATTTTCGATTGGTTTTCCCGTCAAGGCGTTCGACGAACGGGAACACGCCCGGGCGGCGGCGAAGCATCTGGGGACCGACCATCATGAACTGGTGGTCGAGCCGCACGCGCTGGAAATACTCCCCAAGCTGATCTGGCACTACGACGAGCCGTTCTCCGACAGCTCGGCGATTCCCAGCATGTATCTGAGCGAGATGACCCGCCGGCACGTGACGGTCGCGCTTTCGGGAGACGGGGGGGACGAACTGTTTGCGGGCTACGACCGCTATCAGGCCGTTCTGCTCGGCGGCCGTTTTGATCGACTTCCGGGATTTGTCCGCAGCCTGCTGTCGAGCCGGCTCTGGCAATGGCTCCCCGCGTCGACACGGCAAAAATCGCGGCGGCGACGGTTCAAGCGGTTGCTGTCGGCGCTGCGGTACTCTCCAGAGCGGCGGTACCTGAAGTGGGTCAGCATTTTTGACGACGAACGCCTGCCCGGACTGCTCTCGCCGGCACTGCGAGAGACGCTGAGTTCTCACGACCCGGCGGAATTCCTGCTGCACGCGTATGGCGAGTGCCCCCACCGCGATTTTGTCACCCGCACAACCTGTGCCGATCTGTTGACGTATCTCCCGTGCGACATTCTCACGAAAGTCGACATCGCGAGCATGGCGAATTCGCTGGAGGTTCGTGCCCCGTTTTTGGATCAACAGGTGACCCGGCTGGCGGCGCGGATGCCGATCGAATGGAAACTCCGCGAGGGGCGCGGGAAACGGATTCTGCTGGAGACTTTTGGCGACCTGGTTCCCCCGGCGATCCAGACTCGGCCTAAAATGGGGTTCGGAGTTCCGCTGGACGTCTGGTTCCGTTCGGAATTGCGCCCGCTGCTGGAAGGGACGCTGCTCGACGCGCGAAGCCTGTCACGCGGTTGGTTCGAACCGGCGGCCGTTCGCCAGTTGGTGCGCGAACATGTCGAGAACCGCTGGGACCATTCCTACCGCCTCTGGTCACTGCTGGTTCTGGAGTTGTGGCAGCGCCGTTTCGTCGATGCCACGCCCCTTCCTTAGATGAGTGTCCCCCTTCGTACACGAGTCGCAACATGCTTTCGATGATCGCGATCGAATTGCTGCTGATTTTGCTGTTGTTCGCCGCGAATGGCTTCTTCGCCGGTGCCGAGATCGCCATCATCTCGGCGAACCGTTCACGGCTCAAAGAGCGGGCCGACGAAGGGGATCGGCGCTCGCGGGCGGCGCTCGACCTGGCCGAAAACCCAAATCGATTGCTCCCGACGATTCAACTGGGGATCACCCTGGTCGGGACTCTGTTCGGTCCTGCTGGGCGAACTGATTCCCAAACGGATCGCGCTGCACGACGCGGCGGCAGTCGCGCGGATCGTCGCTCCCCCGGTGGCGCTGTTGGGGAGGATCGCGCGACCCATCGTCTGGATGCTGGGATCGGCGACCGACTTCGCCGCCGGGCTGTTGGGGGTGCGCGGGAAGCAGATCCACGGGACTTCCATGCAGGACATCCGCCATCTGATTGAAATGGGAACCGCCGAAGGGGTTGTCGATCCGGTGGAACAACGGCTGGCGCTCGAAGCGTTGCAACTGGGGGACCAGACGGTCAAGCAGATCATGAAGCCGCGAGTGGATATTGACGCGGTGGATGTCGAGACGCCAGCGGATGAACTTCTCGGGACAATCTCCATGGCGGGTTTCACACGCCTGCCGGTCTATGAAGGGGATCTCGATCATATCATCGGATTCGTCCATCTCAAAGACGTGCTGAGACAACATTACCTGGGATGGAAGCTCGATCTGCGCAAGCTGGTTCGCAAAGCGATGCTGGTCCCCGACACGATGCGGCTCGATCAGTTGCTGGTGAAATTTCAGGAGGAACGCAATCAGTTGGCGGTCGTGGTCGACGAGTACGGAGCGACCCGGGGAATGGTGACGGTCGATGACGTGTTGGAAGAACTGGTGGGTGAACTGCTGACCGATCAGCACAAACGCACCGAGCAGATGATTGTGCCACGCGACGGCGGTGGCTGGCTGAT
>JAPLOC010000476.1:8887-9672 GCA_026692825.1 Planctomycetota bacterium
TGCACGTAATGGGCCGGCTCCCCGCCGTTGGGGACCGGGCCGAGTGGCAGGGGTTGAAGCTGGAGGTGGTCGATCTCGATGGACGACGGATTGACCGTGTGCTGGTAACGACTGTGCGGTAAGTAGCGATTGTTTATGCGGAAATCTCACGCGGTGGCCACCGGCATCGCTAGGCGACTTCTATCGGCATGGGTAGGATCAGAGAGAGTTGATGCCTGAAGCTTGTTCCGCGTGACTGGGAGCGTTCGTGAATGCGGGGATACTTGGCGACATTCGTCGTGCTGGCTGGCCTGGGAGGAGTGGGCTACTGGTACCTGCAATCCCCGCGCGGCCCACGTGTGACCTACCGCACCAGCGAAATCACGCGAGGAGATGTTCAATCGGTGGTGAGCGCCACGGGGACCATTGAGCCGGAAGAACTGGTCGACGTGGGCGTGCAGGTGGCGGGGCGCGTGCAGGAGTTGGGACGGGATCCGGCTGATCCGATGAAGTCGATTGATTACGGCACCCGCGTCGCTGAGGGAACGGTGCTGGCGAAGATCGACGACGCGATGTACGAATCGCAGGTTCAGCAGGCGCGCGCCTCGGTTCAACGGGCGCGTGCCGACGCCGAGCAACAGCGAATCAAGCTGGAACAGATGGAACGGGAGTGGACGCGGGCGCAGAATTTCAGAAAGACGCAATCCATTTCCGAGGCGGACGCCGACCTGGCGAAGGCGAACTGGCAAATGGCGCAAGCGACGGTCGCTGTCGCCGAGGCGGGGTTAGAGCAGGCGAAAGCCTCA
>JAPLOC010000477.1:0-2932 GCA_026692825.1 Planctomycetota bacterium
CACTCTCGCTCCACCAATGGAAAAAGAGTGACCTCCGATTGTTGACACTCTCGTGCGCGCGCTCGCCGCAGGTGACCTCCGATTACTGACACTTGGCCGGTAAGAACTGGTTCAACCGCAGTCTCCGTGCGTCGTTCATTGTTCAGACGGCTTCCTATCTGTTACTGGTGGCGGGCTATTATCCCTTGACCTCGAAGTCAGTTCTGTCGGACGTCACGATCGTCGAACCGCATGAAATTTCGATCCCCCCGGGATTGCTGGTGTATTATGTCGCGAAAGAGGATGGGCATCTGCATGTACTCGACGTGGCTCACGGCACGGACGAGTTCGTGCAGGAACTCGGTTCGCGCGGGGATGCCGACTGGATTGAACCTCAGTCGCCGCAGCGCATGCCTCAATGGATGGAAGACCAACGCCTCCGCTCCGGTGGTTATGATGACAACGTTCCGTCGTCCCGGGGACCGACTGTGAATATCCGTCCGATACGATTTGTGTATCACGAGCGGCCCGAAGTTTGGGACGCAGATGGCGACTCGAAAGACGTGGCGATCCCCGAAATCTCGGCGACGGAAATGGATCTTGTGGCCGATCGCGAACTGGGTGACCCCACCCGGTTTGGGCGTGGCGTCATCCGACTGGGAACGGCTCGCCAAAGTCGTTGGACCATCAGCAGCTCCTTCTGGGCAGATCCCGGACTCGTGGCATTCAACCAGGAGAACAAGGCCATGAAGCGCATGGCATTGGAGACACCCTTTTTGACCTGGCTCGGACTCTTTCCCACATTGCTTCCGAGTGACCTGGTCCTCTTTGAATTTCCGAGTCCGGGAAACGGCCCGAGCGGTCAGATTTGCCTGTGGGATATCACCGAAAACAAAGTGACGCTCCTCGCCCGGGGACGTTCACCCGTCGCCATCCTGCCAGAACTGACGGAAGCGGCGGCAAAACAGCGACGGTTGATTTCGGAACCGCAAAAGAGTTCACGCGATTGATGGTGTCGGCACCGTTGACTTCAGTGGCAGATGAACAACCTGGTTCGTGCGTGCAGAGATCAGGCACGCTTCGCACAATTCCACGGCGGCTCGACCTTCGGGACCACCGACGCGCGGCGGGCGCTGTTCGCGGATGCTGTCGACAAATTCGCGGATCACGCCAATGTGCGGAAAGAGTCGAATCGGGGATTTCGGTTCCTTCAGGTAGTCAAACCGCTCGGGGAGCATCACCCGTTCCCACTTGTCCCCTTTTCCAACATCGAGATACTCGAAGTTCTCGAGATCAATCATTCCGTCGCGTCCCACAACCTGAAAGCGGACTTCGCTTGAGGGCCAACCGGGAGACGGGAACTCCGACGAGATCCAGAGATGTCCCATCACGCCGTTGTCAAAGGAGATCTGGGCCATCACGCTTTGGGCCGGCGCGGGGAGATCGCTGTAGGAATGCACCTGGGCGAACACCTGGGTGGCGTTCGCGCCGGTGAGCCAGCGCAGGAAGTCGGTGTTGTGCGAGGCGATGCCCATGAACAGCCCTCCTCCCTTGGGGTCGAGCATCCAGGGGCGGGAGTCAAACAGTTCTTTCGCGAGCGAGATCGGGAAACTCGAAATGGTCCGCACCATCCAGACCGGACCGATTTCACCCGAATCGATGATCTCCTTCGCTTTCAATGTGATCTTGCGGAATCGCTCGGTCTGCACGACCGCGAGATTGACTTTCGCCGTCGCGCAGGCGGCGATCATCGCGTCGCATTCGGCAACCGTGGGAGCCATCGGCTTTTCGGCGAGAACATGTTTGCCAGCAGCCGCCGCCGCAACCGTCAGTTCCAAACGGTTCTGATCCGGGGTGGCGAGTACGACCCCCGCGACGTCGGAGCGGGCGAGCAGAGACTCATACGTTGGTTCGTGAGGAACACCGTAGTCGAGGGCGAGCTGCGCGGCCCGTGTGCCGCCAGTGATCGCGACGAGGCGGGCGCCCGGAATGTGCTTCGCAAGCACTTCGGAATAGGTGAGTCCCATGAACCCGCTGCCAACCATTCCGATGCCGATGTCTGACATGTTTGTCTCTCTCGCAGGTGAAGTTCTGGTAGGAATGTCCACGGGCAGCATGCGAACGAAGTGTGCAAAGGGTACGACGCGATCAGTCGAGTTCCGCCAGAAACAGGTCGTACTGTCCATCCCTCTCGGAAATGAATGCCAGACGGGCCCCGTCGGGATGCCACGCGGGGAAGTCATCGCGGTCGGGGTGGTTTGTCAGATTCCGGAGTTCCCCGCCATCGTCGCGCATCAGGTAGATCTCGAAATTGCCGTCGCGATTGCTGACGAATGCCAGTCGCTTTCCGTCCGGGTGCCACACCGGCCGCAGGTCCATTCCGGGTGAGCGCGTGATTCGCACCGGCTCGGTGCCATCGGCGGACATGATGTAGATCTCGAAGTCCCCATCGCGGCTGCTCGAAAACGCCAGTCGCCGACCATCGGGGGAAAACGCCGGGTGATTGTTGATGCCAACCGTCGCGGTCAGATCGCGACGATCTTTCGCCAGCGTGTCCACCGAGATCAACTGTTGTCCCCCTGTCGCCGGCATGCTGAACACCACGCGGGACCCGTCGGGTGAAAACGCGGGATGCCGCAGGCCAGCGAAACCTCCTCCAGGATCGAAAACCGCTTGCTTGCCGGCGGGAACCGATTCGATCACCAGTTTCAACTGCAGATTGGCCCGCGATTGAACGCAGGCGCACCACTTCCCGTCCTGCGAAAACGCCGGCTCGTATTCGGACGTGTTCTGGTCCGGATGCCAGCGTTCCAACCCTCCCCCCGCCAGCGTCAATTTCCAGACCGCCAATAGAGTCGTAGTGTCCTGCCGGCAGAAATACAGCGCGGTGCCGTCGGGCGACCAGGCCAGGTCGCGTTTGAACTTTCCGTCGGTCGTCAGGCGGTGCAGTTTC
>JAPLOC010000477.1:2959-4990 GCA_026692825.1 Planctomycetota bacterium
ACAATTCCTCGATCACCCGTGCGTTGGGAGTGACATTCAACTCAATCCGACGTGTCAGCGGAACGCCCGCGAGTTCCAGCGCGGTCGCCCCGACGTCGAGTGGTGTGATGGGGGTGGTCGCCGGCGCGCCGCCGGTCTTGTCGCTGCGGCCGACCACGATGCCGGGACGGACTCCCGCGCCAGCCCAGATCGAAAAGTAACACCCGGGCCAATGGTCGCGGGCCATTTGCCCATTGATCTTCGGCGTCCGGCCAAATTCCCCCATCATGATCACCAATGTTGAATCGAGCAGCCCCCGTTCTCTCAGATCATCCAATAGAGCCGACGCCGCCCGGTCGAAGATCGGCGCGTGACGATCTTGCAGCAGCTCGAAATTCCAGATGTGCGTGTCCCAGCCGAAATCGCAGTTCGGGGTGATCGCCTCGACGTAGGTGCTCCAATTCACTTGTACGAACGGCACCCCCGCCTCCACGAGACGTCGCGACAACAGGCAGCTTTGTCCGAACGTCGTTTTGCCGTAGTCGGCCCGGACGTCGGGACGCTCGGTCGAAAGGTCCAACGCCGCTCGAGCCCCTGGTGAGGTCAATAACTCGTACGCCCGCTGATACGATTTGTCCCAGGTGTCGAGACGTTGGTCATTAGCCGACGTGAGCAGCAGGTCCAGTTCCCGACGGAGTTTCGTCCGATCAGCGAGCGCCCCGGGCGATTGCCCTGCGATCAGTTCCAGCGAGGGAACCTCGACCTGCCCTTCGTCGTCGCAACGCACGCGAAACGGGTCGAACGCCGCTCCCCACCGACCTCCCCCCTGTCCTTTGACCAATCCCACGACATCGCGCACCGCGCCATTCCCGACCGCGATGAACGGCGGCAGCGAACCGAACCCGCGGGCCTTGCCCAGGACCGCCCCGAAATGCGGTTCCGGAGTCGCGGTCAGAGTGTTGCTGGCGCTGAGACTGAGCGTCCCCGCCTCGAGATGCCCCTGCTGAAAATTGACCATCGAGCGAACCAGTGCGAACTGGTCGTTGCGGGCCGCCAGACGGGGCAATGTCTCGGCAAATTGAATCCCGGGGAGCTTTGTCTGGATGGGGGCGAACGCCCCGCGAATGTCGAGCGGAGCGTCGGGCTTGACGTCAAACGTGTCGAGATGGCTCGGCCCCCCCCACAGCCACAGCAAGATCACCGACTTCGCCGGTACTCGGCCTGACTCCTGCTCACCCGCGCTCAATCGCTCAACCAGGCTCAATCCCAACGGTGCGATTGCCCCCGCCTGAACAAACGCCCGGCGGGAGAGTCCCTGACAGGAACGGGTCGCATGGTTGCCGATTTGCAGCATGGCGAGGTCGGAACGGGCGGGGCAGGGGGGAAATGAGAAGACGTTGATAGGATCATATCGGCCGAATCGCCCGTGTACACCTGAGGTTGGTTTTGGCCACGGCAGACTGCATTCAAGCCGTGGTCCCGGTACACTGCCTGCACGCCGGCTCGATTGTGCCGCGCGGACCGGTTCTCATAACAACGACGCCCACTGAATGACTTCCGATCGGCACTCGAACGCCCCGAACGAGCCTCCCCCCATGCCACCGCGCGCCGTCGTGATGACCTGCGATCGATGGCATCTCGATTTCATTGGTTGCTACGGGAACGATTGGATCGAGACCCCGAATCTGCAGAAGCTGGCGGCGCAGGGGGTGGTGTTCGATCGCCATTTCGCGGCGAATGTCGACCCGGAATTTGCCAGTCTGGCCTGGTGGACGGGGCGAACGCAACTGCCCCAACCGGTGGATTCGGTCCCCTCAGTGTGGGACGTGGGCCGGTTGTCTGCCGCGGGGGTCCGGACGGTGCTGTTTGTCGAAGCGTCGGAAGACAACGCGTCGCAGGCATCGCCGCCATTCGACGAGATCATCGTAATCACCGGACGGGACGACCTCGAAGCGCAGGAAACAGAAACTCCGTTCCCACGTCTGGTCATGAGGGTTGAGGAATGGCTCGCCGAGAATGCTGCGGACCAGCGACCGGCTCTGCTCTGGTTGC
>JAPLOC010000477.1:5017-5319 GCA_026692825.1 Planctomycetota bacterium
GTGTGCCGATACCGTGGTTGCCCCCCCAGGGGTTCGCCGACCTGTATCTGGATGACTTTGGTCTGGCAGTGTCTTCAGAGCCGGTCGCTGGAGACCCCACCGAGCCGGCGTTGACTTTTCCCGAGGGACCGGATTATGGCGACGACGAACTTGTGGAGTTCGCGGAGGAGCAAGATCTGTCGCCCGAGCAGAGCCGGGTACCGGAAGACACGCGGTATGCGCTGGCGATGTATGCGGCTTACGCGTCGTTGCTCGATCGCTGGATCGGCCGACTGCTGACGAAACTCGATCCGAATGTCGGC
>JAPLOC010000478.1 GCA_026692825.1 Planctomycetota bacterium
CTGATGTAGGGAATCTTGTTGAGGATGGGAACACCGGCCATCGACCGGCCTTCTTTCAGGCGTTTCACGCCCCCCATCAGAACGGTTCCGCCGTCGGGAACGCTGACGGTGGTCTGAATCTGGGTGAACTGGAAGACCGGCTGTTGCACGGTGATCGCGCCACCGCCGCCACCTCCTTGTCCTCCTGCCTGACCACCCGCTTGTCCGCCGGCCTGGCCACCCCCCTGTCCACCACCCTGACCGCCAGACACACCGCCGATCCCGCCGAATCCCTGTTGGGCACCACCACCACCGAACCCGCCCCCGCCGCCTTGTCCGCCACCCTGGCCTCCCCCTTGTCCACCACCTCCGGTCTGACCGCCGTTGGCGGAGAGGAACGAAAAGGTCTGGACGTCGGTGATTGTGCTGAACACCGGTGACAGGCTCAGTCGAACATAGCGTCGGTCCGCCGAGATCACGGCGAGAACCGTCAGACTGATTCCATCGGGAAGGGTCGTGATCACGGGTTGAAATCCGACCGAGCCGAAGCCGACAGTCGGAATCACACTGGTCACAAACGGCCGTTGCACCTGATCGGAAATCGTGGCCGACTGTCCGTTGAACAGAGTGACCTTCGGGGCGAACATCAGATTCGATCGTTGATCACCCTGTGACGCGTTGATCAGAAAGAACGTTTCAATGTCACTGAGAATGGCCAACCCAACCTGCAAACCAGCCTCCGGTTGAAAACCACCAAACTGAGGCACACCGATCGGGAAAGATCCCTGACGAAACGGAATGTCCAGATTGTTGGGAAACGAGTTGTTCGGGAGCAGGCCGACAACGCTGCCGTATCGCTGGAATTGATTGCGGTTAATCGTGTCGCGTGGCGGTCCTTGCGTAAATGGGGCGTTCAAGCCAGCGCCAGCGGCACCTCCGGCTCCCGCCTGTTGCCCCGCCTGGCCCGCCTGTTGTCCTCCCTGTCCCGCCTGGCCTGCCTGTGTGGTGGCGATCGAAGTCCCAATGCCGTTGGGTGGCAAGGGCTGGCCGAACGTATTCGGCAGATTGCCATTCTCCGAAGAACGAGTCCGAGACGGTGATGAATCGTACTTCGACCGTCACCTGCAAGTCTTGCAGACGACGCAGTTGTTTCAACAGGTCGGCGATGTCTTCATGGACCGCCTGGGTCTGACGGATAATCAAGCTCAGCGTGGTGCTGTAGGGGCGGAGCGAACCCACCCCACCCAGCGCTTCCCAACTGCTGGGATCGACCGTCGACTGAATGAGATCGATCAGCTCGGTGAAGTCGGCGACCTGCGATCCCCCCGACTTATCCGACCGATCCCGCGATCCAGGAACTCCGCCGAATCCCCCCGCTTCGCCCCGATCGTCGATTTGAGCGAACGCCTGCCCACCGCGTCCCTTGTTACTGGCCATGTTCATTTGGCCGCGATTGCCAGTCATCGCCCCCCCCGCCAATCCCGAGTGGGATGCGGGATCATTGAAGTGATCGGGCGCGGTGAAGTTCTGAATTGGAACGACCAGGTCGGCGACCGAGTAGGTGCGTGTCTGCAACTCTCCCTGCTGACGCGATCGGCTTGTGATCTTTAAGACGTCGTCCTTGATTGTGTGCGCCAGCCGCAAGGGTTCCAGAAGGAACCGCAACGCCGTCTTCATCTTCACCTTGTCGAGATCGATCGAAACCGGCGTACTGAGCGTCACCCCTTCCTCATCGAGTCCCGCCGGATCCAGAATGATGTTGATCTCGGCCAGCGATTGCAGGTGTTTGATGACAGTACTCAACGGCACATCTTCAAAGTGCAGCGAGACATCTCGCGAGAGACTCTCTTTGATCTTCTGTTCTTCGACCGACGGCTGGTAGTTGCTGGGGTTGTTGCGGTACTTCTCGCGCCGCTTGACAATGTCCTTCCAGGTCTTGGGATTGCCGTAGTCGATGTCGGCCGTGAAGGGGTGGTCGGCGATCGTCCGTTCGACATCGTCGAGCTGTTTGCCGAACTCGTCGGCTTTGCGTTCCTTCAACCAGTCGTTGAAATGGCTGCGGGCGGCGAATTTTGACTTCAGCACCATCAGCTCGGCGACTTCGTCTCCGGGACGCAGTTGCTGCGCCTGTTTGGCGACCACTTCGGCCTCTTCAAACCGCTTCTCTCGAACCAGGACGTTGAATTCGTCGACTTTCTCGGCGAATTCTTTTTCGACCATGATTTTCGAGTCACGTTCCCGGCGGATTCCCGTGAGAACCTCCTGGTTTCGTGACTCCAGATCGAGTTTCGGTCCGTTGATTTTGCGGGCGTAGTCAATCGCCTGTCGGGACGCCGCGATGGACTTTAAGAGTGGTGCTGTCGTGGTGGCGTCGAGGCCGGAATTGGTGACCCGTTCCTGAATCGCGGCGAGAACGTTGTGACCGGCTTCCGGGTTCGATTCGGCTAGTTTTTCCGCCTTGTATTTGGCATTTCGCACTTCGGTCCGCAGTTTGTCGATCGAGACTTGGCGACGATCGTCTGCGGCGTCCACAGCGGGTTCTTCTGCGTCGGCGGTGATGGCGTCGGTTGTCGACTCTTCGCGTTCCGCCGAGGTGAGTTGGATCCTCTTCTTTTTGGTCGCGACCCGTCGCGCGCTGTGATTCGAAAGGAATTCGCGAATCTCGGTCATCTGCCGGGCGGGGAGGCGTTCGCCCGACTTGAACGCGCGCAAGTAGCAGTCATACGCGGCGTCGAGATCGCCGTCGCGGAGCGCCTCTTTTCCCTGGTGATACAGGTCGTCGGCTGAATTGGTGGATTCGGCCACGCTGGGATCTTCGAACGCGGGGGCGTCACTGGATTCGTCAGAGTTCAAATCGTCGGTCGCGTGTTCCGCCAGTTCGGCTTCGGAATCCTCAGGCAGTTCGACCGATTTGCCACGGGAAGCCCGGGACTTGTTCCGCTGATTCTTGCGAGCTGTCGCGATTTGACTCAGAAGCAATTCCGGATCGATATCGAGCTTGTCGAACACCACATCGCATTCACCCGCCTGCTCGGCAAGCGATTGAGCGTCATCGAAGTCGCCCGCTTTGAGAGCGGCGTGAGCGCTGGCCATCAGGCGACGCGCTTTGGCAACCTGATCGCGGCTTTCGCCGGATTCCCCCACGGGAGATTGAGCCCGCACGGTGGCGACCGGTTTGCGGGCTCCACGGCGAACGGAGGACTTGGCATCGCTGCCGGCAAATGCCGGGGCCGCGCACCACAGCGTGGTGGAGAGAATGCCGGTCCAGGTGAGGAGTTGAAGGGCCGTCCGTCGGGTCGAGTCCACCTTGGACGAAACCGAACGCCGCAAGGGCGTCGAGGGTGGCGAGAGTCGATCGTCCAACGGAAACATGAATAACCTCGATCGATGTGACGGGAAAGGGAGGGGAGGGATAGGGGGGGAAGTTGTCGCGGGGCGCGGGATGCGCGATGGGGGCGTGAGATTCGCGCGGCGAGCGCACGAACTACGCGACGGGAGGTGACGACAGACAGAGACTTGGCGTCAGCAACGAATCAGAGATTCCGCCCACGGCTTGCCGACCGTAGATTGCGGGCGGATGCGGAAGAGATTCGACACGCGAGAATCGCGACAGCGGACGAAACCAGCACGACGCGATTTGAGGAGAGGGAAGGTATGGCGGGCGTAATACGCGAAATGTGCGAGAGTGGTCAATACCACTCGGACGCGAGTTATACTCCACGCGTCCGAAAACGTGACATTTCGCCCGAGTCGGATGGGGTCTTGCGAAAGCCGGATGGCCGCTGGTGTTGACGACGGCCCCATCCGCTTTGCGCGGACGGGGAGAAAGATCGATGACTAGAACGTCGTATAGACAAACGGCGTCAACCCGAGCGCGTTCAGCACCAGCAGAGCGGCGACAAGCAACATGACGATCAGGATGGGGGTCATCCACCACTTGCCGTTAAACCGCAGGAAGTCCCAGAACTCCATGATG
>JAPLOC010000479.1:0-1601 GCA_026692825.1 Planctomycetota bacterium
TGGAATCGTATGTCTGCACCCGTCGGACTCCGGTCTCGATGCTCTTCGCCGAGCAGGCGTTCAAGCTGCTGTCACGGGGCCTGCCCGCCGTCATTCGAAACCCGGGCGATGTCGACTCCCGCGCCATGATGCTACTGGGATCGCATCTGGCGGGGGCGGCGATTGAGAATTCCATGCTGGGGGCCACCCATGCGCTGGTGAACCCCCTGTCGGCCCACTGTGGTCTGGTCCACGGCGTCGCGATCGGGGTGATGCTGCCGCACGTTGTGCGGTACAATGGCGGTGCGGTCGGAGAATTGTACGGTCGACTGGCCGCCGCCGCGGAACTGTGCGATTCCCGCGATCCCAACGCGGCGGTACTGCTGGCCGCCCGGTTGCGAACGTTGGTGGAGGCCGCCGGCATGCCCACGACACTTTCCGCCTGTGGAGTGGACCGCGACGTGATTCCCCGGATGGCGGCCGACGCGGCCAAACAGTGGACGGGAACGTTCAATCCCCGACCGGTTGCCGAACCTGATTTTCGATCACTTTACGAAAAGAACGACGCTGGTGAAGTGAACCCGAACGCGTTGACCTCCCCGATCCCGCGTCGGACGGCGCTCGGCTGGCTGGGGCTGCTGGCGGCCGCTCCGCTCGCACCTTTGACTTCCTCGGTCCTCGCCGCCGTTCCGGAGATCACCGCGACAAGCTGGCCCAGCTTTCGCAATGGCAACGCGCAGCGCGGGGTCGCTCAGTCCAAACTCCCCGCTAAACTCGATCAATTGTGGGTGGTGGACGCGGGACCGAAAGACGGCATGATCACCGCCACGGCCGCCATTGTGGGGGATCGGGTCTACGCCGCCTCGCTGAACGGCGAAGTCTTCGCCCTCGACAAACAGACCGGCCGTCGATTGTGGACCTACCGCTCGCGCGAGGAACCCGACACCAGCAAATTCATTCCGGGATTCAAAGCGTCGGTCGCGGTTTTCGGCGATGCGGTTTACATCGGCGATGAAGAAGGATTGTTCCACGCCATCGACCGCGAGACCGGCAAGAAGAAGTGGCTCTTTTCCACCAATCCCGACGATCCCACTGGCGGAGGAGCCCCCATTGTCAGTTGCGCGGGCTTCTTCGAGGGAAACGTGCTGTTCGGATCGCACGACAACAACCTCTATTGCCTGAACGCGGCCAATGGTTCGCTGGTGTGGAAGTTCGCGACTGAGGGAATGGTCAACTGCTCGCCGGCGATCGTCGACGGACACACGTTTGTCACCGGATGTGACTCTCATCTCCGCGTGATTGACGTCAAGACCGGCATGCAGGTGACCGACATGCCGCTTGGAATCTACCTGATCGCGTCTCCCGCCGTCGTCGACAACATGCTGTATGTGGGGACACATGGCGGGGAAGTGCTGGCAATTGACTGGAAGGCTTCCAAACACGTTTGGACGTACGAAGTGAAGCCGGGCGAGGTCGCGTTCCATTCGTCGGCCGCCGTCAATGACAAGTACGTGATCGTCGGCGGACAAGACAAGAAACTGCACTGTCTGCACCGCGCGACGGGAAAGGTCGCCTGGATCTTCAACGCGAAACGTCAGATCGACAGTTCGCCGGTCATCGTG
>JAPLOC010000479.1:1671-7445 GCA_026692825.1 Planctomycetota bacterium
GATCGCGTCTACGTGGGTTCGCACGACGGCAAACTGTACGGACTGGATCTGGAGACCGGCAAAGAAGTCTGGAGCTTCACCGACGGACGCCCGTTCTCCGCCTCTCCCGCCGTTGGCGAAGGCTGCCTGGTGATTGGTTCGGAATCGAACACGGGCAAGTTGTACTGCTTTGGTGAGAAAGCGTGACGCGACCATGACCGCAGAGACACTTGCTGTCGCCGAGTCGACTGAAGTCGGCAGCTACTTCATCGCGAACTACCCGCCGTTTTCGCAGTGGAAACGCGAGTTCGTCGATGAAATCCAGCGCACGCTCGACCAGCCACCCGCCCGACCGGAAACTCCGCTGGGGCTGTACCTGCACATTCCGTTCTGTCGCAAACGGTGTCGGTTCTGCTACTTCCGCGTCTATACCGATCAGAACGCCAAAGACATCGAGCGATACGCGCAGGCACTGGCCCGCGAGGTTGAACTGCTGTCGACGAAGCCGGCTGTCGCGGGGCGGAAACTCAAGTTCGTCTATTTTGGCGGCGGAACCCCGTCGTACCTGAGCGCCAAGCAACTCTTGGCGCTGCGCGAGCGGCTGCATCGGTCGGTCTCGTGGGACGACGCGGAGGAAGTGACGTTTGAGTGTGAACCGGGGACGTTGAGTCTCGAAAAGTTGAAGACGCTCAAAGAGATCGGCATCACCCGGGTCTCGCTGGGGGTCGAGAACTTTGACGACAAGGTTCTGGAGGTCAACGGCCGGGCGCATCTGTCCCCTGAGATTTTCCGGGCGTACGACTGGATTCAGCAGGTGGGGTTCCCGCAGGTGAATATCGACCTGATCGCCGGCATGATCGGCGAGACGGACGACAACTGGCGGGCGTGCATCGCGAAAGCGCGGGAACTCGCTCCCGACAACATCACCATCTATCAGATGGAATTGCCGTTCAACACTTTGATCGCCAAAGAGATGAAAGAGGCAGGGGTGACATCGCCCGTCGCGAACTGGCCAACGAAGCGCCGCTGGGTGGATGAGGCGTTTGAGACGCTGGAGGGGGCGGGCTACCACATCTCCAGCGCGCAGGAGCTGGTGCGCAATCCCGAGCGGGATCATTTCGTCTATCGCGATCAGGTGTGGCGGGGAGCCGACCTGTTGTGTGGCGGGGTTGCCTCGTTCGGGCACATGCAGGGGGTCCACTACCAGAACGTCGATCAGCTCGCCGACTACCTCACGATTCTGGAAGAGGGACGGCTGCCGTTGAACCGCGCTCTGCGCGTCACGCCGCACCAGGCGCTGATCCGGGAAGTGGTGTTGCAGCTCAAGGAAGGTCGCATTTCCGCCGGCCCGTTTCAGCAAAAATACGGCGTCAACATTCTCGCCGAATTCCGTGAGCCGTTCGCCCGGCAGGAGGCGGCGGGTTATCTGACGGTCGCCGGGGAGGATGTGATCCTCACCCGCAAGGGATTGCTGCAGGTCGACACGCTGCTGCCCGAGTACTTCGAGCCAGCGCATCGCGCGGTGCGCTATACCTGATGAATTTTGGGGCGAACGGAGGGTTCCATTCTGCCATTCTTAACCATCGAACGGACGCTCACGGAGCGGATCAGACGGTCGCTGATTCGTCTCTCGCTGCCACTTGCGGCTGTCGTCGCGGGGCTCGTGTGGTACGGCGGTTTTCTCAATCGTCTTGGGCTTCCGCGGTTTGAAAAACTCCACGGGAGTGTCGAATTTCTACCACTGTCTTTTTTTGCGATTGCAATCCTAGCGATTGTTTGCGAGATCGATGAATTCCGGAAAGGCGTCGACCGTTTCAACACGATTCGAACGACGGATCCCGCCTGCGATGCGGTTGTCGATACCGCGCTCAAGGCACTTGTCGCAGGCGATATGACGACTCTTCATGGGGCCTTCGGTCCGGAATTGAGAGACCGACTTCCGTTGATAGAGCTCGCGAAGGTCGTTCATTGTGATGGACCGGTCCCAAAGTCTGAGCGACTTGAGTTCCATGCCGGCGAAGTCGATCCCCAAGACCTCTCCCGTGACGGGACGAATGTCAACACGCAGGCGGAGGGAGCTTGGTTTGCTGTCGACCTCTGCGGCCAATGTGGTTGTTCCTATGCGGACGCTACATTGTGCGTCACTCTCACCGCACCGTTTCAGATCGTGGAGTTTCTCTATTCGGATTGAAGTGCGTCTTCCAGCGTTCATTTGTCGCGTGGTCATGCCCTCTTCTGCAAGTCGACACGCTGCTGCCCGAGTACTTCGAACCGGTGCATCGCACGGTGCGCTACACCTAATGAATTTTGGGGCGAACGGAGGGTTCCATTATGCGATTCCGAACCATCGAACGGACGCTCAAGGATCGGATCAGCCGGTCGCTGACGCGGACCGCGCTGCCACTCGCGGCCGTCGGTCTGGGGATCATGTGGTATTGCGGTTTCCTCGATCGACTTGGAATTCCCCAATACGGACAACTCCACCCGGATGTCGGGATTTGGCTACTGTTTTTTTTCCCGATGGCAATACTGTGGATTGTTTGCGAGATCGATGAATTTCGGAAAGGTGTCGACCGGTTCGACACGATTCGAACGACGGATCCCGCCTGCGATGCGGTTGTCGATACCGCGCTTCGGGCACTCGTCGCAGGCGATATGACGACTCTTCATGGGGCCTTCTCTTCGGAATTGAGAGACCGACTTCCGTTGATTGAGCTCGCGAAGGTCGTTCACTTTGATGGACCGGTCCCAAATTCTGATCGACTTGTGTTCGATTGCGACGAATTCGACCCGAAAAACCCTCCCCAGGACTGGGCAAATTTCAGTCTCAATATGGAGGCCGCGGGTGTTTGGTTTGATGTCGGCCTGTACGGCCAATGTGGTTGTTATTTCGACAGCGTTGCATTGTGCGTCACTCTCACCGCTCCGTTTCACATCGTGGAATTTCATTATTTGTATGGAACGTTGTCTTCCACCATTGGCACCCGTTGATTCGCGCACTGCCGACTCGCTGTGCTCGAGGGGCGTTGAATTTTTTGACAGGATGAAAGGGATGAAAAGGATGGACAGGATTTCTGAGGCGATAGTCAATCGTGTGGATTGGGAGTTTTTCGATTTCAGCCACTTATCCAGAGAGCAGGAATGGCGCGCAACTCCATCCTGTTCATCCCTTTCATCCTCTTCATCCTGTCAAATTCTTTCCGTCAGTCGTACGCATTCTCATAGCTATACAACCACACTCCGCAGTTCTGCTTCACGGCCCACTCGGTGCGTTCGCTGGCCTTGGCACTCAATTTAGCCTCCTGGCGGGCCATTGATCTTTCTCCCCATCCGCTCAAGGGGGTTGTCTATTGAGTCAATTCGGACGCGTGTTTGCCACAGCCGGTTGTGATTCCGCTTTGCGGGAACCACAACCGGAGCGACGCCGCGGAGCGTCGTCGCTACAAAACCGACAGCCCCCAAGGCGGATGGGGCCGCCGCCAACCCCCGCCGCCAACCGGCTCGAATTCAATGTCGCGTTTTCAGCCGCGTGGAGTATAAACTGGCGACATACGAGCCGACTTTTCCCCCCCCCCCGTCCTTGATCCCCCGCCAGACAACCTCGGTTTTTGGCGGCCGGTTGGAAAGCTGAGATTCAATGCTCACACTGCTTGGGACTCCCCGTCGCTGCTGTGATGGAATCACCCGTCGCGAAACTCTGAAGGCCGGCGCACTCTCGGCGGTCGGGGGCTTTGGGCTTTCGCAATACCTTCAAGCCGCCGAATCACCGCTGGCACGCGTCGCCGACGGGCCGGCGAAGAATGTGATCGTGCTGTATCTGCTGGGCGGGGCCGCCACGCAGGACATGTACGATATGAAACCGAACGCGCCGGCTGAGATTCGCGGCGAGTTCAAGCCAATCGCCTCGACCGCCCCCGGAATTGATGTCTGCGAACACCTCCCCAGCTTCGCCCGGTGGATGAACAGTGCCGCCGTCGTGCGGTCGCTCAGTCATCGGGGCGGATGCCACAATCCGCTTCCCAGCTACACCGGGTACGATCTGCCAGTCGACAATCTGGTCTCGACCAAGTCGAGTTATCCTCCCAGTATGGGGTCGGTGTGCGAGTACCTGAACGGCGGACGGGTCGATCAGCCGGCGTACGTTTACATGCCCTGTTACCTCGGCTGGGGACAATCGATTCGCCGACCGGGACCGTACGGTGGTTTTCTGGGGGCCAGCTTCGATCCCCTGTTTACCGAGTGCAAACCGTATGTCGACAATCCACCGGACGTTCCCTATCGGGCACAACCGTTGCGTGGTGTGCCGGTCATTCCCAATACGGCACTCTCGGACCAGATGACCGTCGACCGATTGAGTTCCCGCCGGGATCTGCTGACGCAGCTTGATGCCGAGCGATTGCGGGTCGACGTGCGGGGGGAACTCGGTTCGTTCAACAGACAGGAACAGCGGGCCTGGAGCATTCTTACCTCGTCGAAAGTCCGCACCGCGTTTGATCTGGAATCGGTTGATCCGACGGTTCGATCGCGGTACGGGAATACGTTGTTCGGGCAGAGTACGCTGATTGCCAGTCGACTGGTCGACGCGGGGGTGAAGTTCATCAACGTCACCTGGGACTGCTACTGGGAACGGCTGAATCTGCAGTTCGAATGCTGGGACACGCACGCCGCCAATTTCTCGGTCCTGAAGAATTACAATCTGCCGTACCTCGACATGGCGTTTGGCGCGCTGATGCAGGATCTCGACGAGAGCGGGCACCTGAGCGACACTCTGGTCGTGGTGATGAGCGAAATGGGGCGGACGCCCAAGATCAACGGGAACGCGGGGCGGGACCATTGGCCGTTTGTCTATTCGGTACTCTTCGCCGGCGCGGGGATCCGTGGTGGCACGGTGCATGGGGCGTCTGACTCGCAGGCGGGTTATCCTGCGGAGAATCCGGTCAGTACCGCCGACGTCTGTGCGACCATCTACGAATGCCTGGGGATCGATCCCGAAATGGAGGTCCGCGATCAGGTGGGACGTCCATCAAAGATCGCCCAGGGGGGGCGGGCGATCCGGGAGATTCTGGTCTGATCGACAGCGGTCCCGGTTTGTGGGACCATTTCCAGCCACCTGAATTCCACTCGTTTCAGCAACCCCGTTCGGAACAAAACATGCGTTCATTTTTCGCGTTCACCGTGTTCTGCTGCGGCTTGATCGCGGCGACTCATTCGATTGCCGCCGAGCCGGAATTGGATGAACACCTCAAGCCGTTCAAGCAGTTCGTCGGCAAGACCTGGCGCGGCGAATTCAAGGGTTCGACCAAGGAAAAACCGATGTTCGACGTCTCCCGGTGGGAGGTCGCGCTCAAGGGGAAGGCGATTCGCACGAAGCACTCGGTGAATGACGGGATTTACGGTGGTGAAACGATCATCATGTGGAGTCCCGAAAAGAAATCTCTGGTCGCGTTCTACTTCACGACGGCGGGGTTTTTCACGGAATCGACCTTCGAGTTCCGCGACGACAAAATGGTCTCGCGCGAAATCGTCCGGGGGAATCAGCAGGGGGTGACCGAGGTGGAGGCGACGAGTGAAATCACGGAGGGGAAGCTCCACGTGAAGTCCAGGTACCTCAAAGAGGGGAAATGGGTGGATGGACACGAAATTACCTACACCGAGGCCCCGGATGCCAAGGTGGTTCTGGATTGACTGCGGTTCCTCTTATACTCCGCGCGACCGAAAACGTGATATTCTTTAGGCGACCCCTTGCCGGCTTGCCCGGCAGGTGAAGCAGATCGTTGGCTAACCTGCCATACCTC
>JAPLOC010000480.1 GCA_026692825.1 Planctomycetota bacterium
CGATCGACTGGCAATGTGAACTCGCCCGTTCGACGAACGATCCGTCTCCGCGCAGAGTGGTCGCTCAGCTTGCCGCCGGCAACTCCGAATCTCGTTTGACACTGGCCGCGCTGCCCGGGAAAGAACCGTTGCAACTTGCGATCGCCGTCGACGGCTTCCCCCGGGCGTTTCTGTTTCAAATCTCCGCCTCCCAGACGCCCGGCGAAGTGGAAGAAGAAACCGCCCGGCTCGCGGTCCGAATTCTTGATCCCCTGGATGGTGCCGAACTGCGCTGTCCACTCGACTCCGTGAAGGCCCGTGTGGAAATTGACGCCCCTCCAGGCGGCATGCCCGAACTGGGAGGTTTCTGGGAAATCGGCATTGATCGCGACCGAGACCGTGAACTGGAGGAGGACTTGCGTTTGCGATTCCCGACCGACCGGCGGATTCGCACGTATGTCAGTGGCTTCACCGATGATGGCCGCGTGGTGCTGGATGCCCGCGCCGGTGACTTCACTGTGTCTCTCCCGCTGACAGGACTCTGCAACGAGCGACCGCAATTGATCGCCCATGCAGTACTTCCCGACCGGGAAACCTGGAGCAGCCCGGTGGAGCTGGTTCTCGATGGTGAGGGGCCACGGATCAAGCGAGTGGTGGTCGGCTTGAGCCAACGGACCATCGTGGGTCCGGAATTGGAAATCACCACGCAGGCGACCGACGGAGAACAAACCGGTGTCGCCCGAGTGGAGGTTGCGTTCGACATGGCGGGTACTGGTGAATTCGTCAAAGAGCCTCCCCCGGTTGCCGCCGCCCGTGGTGAAGACGGCCGTTGGAAGGCCTCTCTACCTACGGCCGAACTGAAACCGGGACAGTACGTTGTTCTGCTGCGGGCGATTGACCGGGTGGGGAATGCCGGCCCCATCTCCCGTCAGCCGCTGCTGCTGGAAACTCAAGCCGACCTCGACCGCGATCGGGCCGCTCAGCGAACCATCCTGCGGGGCCGGGTGGAGTATTTCGGCACACCGGTTCCTGAAGTCGATGTGGTCCTCATTCCAATTCCTGAAGCCGCCGCGGGAACGGCGGCTGCGAGCGACTCGACGAAGGGGGGAGCGACGGCGGGCAAGTCGGGTGCCGGTAGCGCGGGGGTGGGCGAACCCGGCCGCGGCCCGGTCAAGGGTCCCCTGTCCGCACAGACAGATGCCGAAGGAAGATTCTTGATCAAACAAGTTCCCTTCGGCAAGTACACGATGAAGGCGAATGGCGTCTTCCGTAACAAACGGCGGGCAACGTCACGTGAGATCCTCGTTGATGAAACGACAAACGGGCAGGCGGGACTGCTGGAATTGCCGTAGCCCATCCGGTACGCGGATCATCTGGAACCGTACGGTGAAATATCGCTGTCTGTCGGGAAGTGACCGGTGAAGTCATCCTTCATGAGACGCTCAGCGGACTGCCGATGGAAATACGACAATTTGACCTTTTGGTCGTTCGTTCCAGATTGCCGAATAGCGGCCACCAGTCGGCGGGAGTCCGCGGACGGGATCACGACAGCGACTTTCGCGTTGGCCGCTGTCAGCGTCTCCAGCCCGCGCGAACCATTTTGCGCAACAGCGGCGGCGAACGCCTCGGTCGACAATTCCAGCCGACTCATTTCGATGACGACCTGTAGGTCCTGCAGGACTCTCACCTGTTCGTCGACTCTCAGACATCCGTCGAACCCGCCACCGCCTGATGCCCGAAATATCCCGTCCAGGCGACTTCCAGCAATTCCTCATTCACCTCCATCGGAATCGCGCGGAATCGGCAGACATCGCGCACTCGGTCCAGCAGGTCGCGCGGTTCGCAGCAGCGCAATTCTCGATTCTCGTCTCGATACCGGGCGAGAACCCAGGTGATCAATTTCTCACGAGGCACCAGCCCGAGTTTCTGTACATACCGATTGAAGATCTCGGTATACCGGGCGGGGGTCGGGGGCTGCATGTGCAGGCGATAGCCCATTCGGCGAAGAAATGCCGGATCGGTCACGTCGGATGGATTCAGGTTTGTCGCGAATAGAAGCAGTTGCCGAAACGGCACGCAAATCTTCTGCCCCGTATTGAGCGTCAGGTAGTCGATACGGTATTCCATCGGAATGATCCATCGATTCAGCAGATCGACGGGGTCGACGCGCTGTCGGCCGAAGTCGTCAATCAGCAGGATTCCGCCGTTCGACTTGATATGCACCGGTGCCTCGTAGAAGCGCAACGACGGGCTGTAGGACAAATCGAGATCTTTGATCGTCAATTCTCCGCCGACGACGATCAGGGGGGGGCGGACACGAATCCAGCGCTGGTCAATCGCCCACGGTTGCGCGGTTTCGAAATCGGCGACCGGGTGACTCGCCAGATCGAAAACCCGGACCACGCTGTTATCGACGACAAAACAGTGGGGAATCCAGATGTCCCAGCTCATCACGTTTTGCAGCATCCGGCAGATCGCGGTCTTGCCGTTCCCTGCGGGACCATAAACGAACAGGCTGCGTTCGCCGGCGGCGGCGAGACCGGCCATGGTTACCGATTCTGGGGTGAGCTGAAGTTCCGAGAGCGCTTTGGTCACCGCTTCAGGCGAAACATGCGGCCTGCGGTTGCTTTGCCATTCCACCATCGCGGTGTAGGCCTCGAGCGAGACCGGTGCCGGCCCGAGGTATCCGGAGATTTCAAACAATCGAGCCGCTCGTTCCCGTCCTCGCTGAGAAATCGTGTAGCGATAACCGTAGGCCCCCGAAGAACCGAGCGCCTCAATCTGCTGCTCTTTGCGAAGTTCCTCGAGAAGGTCCGAGACGATCGGTACCGGAAGATGCAGCTTCTGAGCGGTCCCTTCGGTAGTGAATTGGGAGGTGGTATAGCCGACTTTCAGCGCCATGTCCGACAAAAACGCCCGATCGACCCCTGTCGCCCGAACGCTGGCCGGGGCTTCCGGGGCGGGGACATCGCCCGCCCAGATTAATGGAGGCAGGTTGGGGGGATCGGGGATTCCCGGTGACAGTGGCGAGTCAGTCGACATGGATTCGAAGGATTCCGCGAAAGTTGTTCCCAGACCGTTGCGGTGACTCACCGCAGGCAGTAGCGTACTTTGGTTCTTTCGGTTTCACAATGCGACGGAAATCGAACCACCGCGTCGATTCCGATGCGAATGTCGGTTTTCCAACCGGTTCGCTAGAATTTTGGTTCCGTGAAACTTTCAATCAAAGACGTAGTTCTCCATTGTACTTGGATTGGTGCGGTCAACAGGAAGGAACACGTTGGGTCCTCCTGGAGAATGCCAGAAGTGTCACCCTTTTCCTGAGGAACGAATGCGGTTTTTCGTGGTCTGCGACGACGACGACATCGGTGGGCGAATTCGCGCCATCCTGCTCGACCGGGGATTTGAATGTCCCGTCGCACAGCAGGTGGGGTTGGCGGGAGCTGTCTCGGTGGCGCAACTGGTTCGACAACCCGCCGCTCGCGACGAAATGAAGTCGCTGGGTGCCCCGGTCGGTTCACCAGAATCCGACCGGCTGGACAGTACCGTGGTCGTGGTTCTATTGAGCGAGGCATTGGAACGTGGATTGGAAGCGATCCGTCAAATCCGTGCGCTGACGACACAGCGGATCCTGGCGGTCGGTCCGTTGCTCGATACCAAGCTGGTACTCCGCGCGATTCGGGAAGGAGCGAACGAGTACCTGGATCTGTCCGAACTCGATTCCGAAGTGACCCATGCCCTAGACCGGATCGAAGAACAGACGGGGCGCGGCCGGTTCATTGGCGTCTGGTCAGCGACCGGTGGGGTCGGATGTAGCACTCTGGTCGTGAATCTGGCGTGCGCACTGGGCCAAAAGCCAAACACCTGCGCGCTTGTCGATTTGAAAATTGAAGGAGGGGATCTCGCCTCTCTGCTCGATGTGAAACCGAATTATTCACTGGTCGATATCAGTCGAAATACGGACGGCATGGACTACACCGTCATCCGCAACCGCACCGGCTTCCCGCCAATCGGCAACGACCGAAACTCGCGCACCACGCCCCCCTTCGCATGCACCTTCTTGCCGCCGCACTGCGAACAGCACAACGCCTGACGCGGC
>JAPLOC010000481.1:0-4604 GCA_026692825.1 Planctomycetota bacterium
CTCGCACTTTGGAGTAGCCCACCTGTGAACGTCCGAACGCTCCTGAACGGTGCCCTTGGCGCCGCAATTTGTTTGACCCAATTTGGAACCGCCTGGTCCGCCGACAAGGTGGCTGACCGCCGGTACGAACAGGTTCCGGAAATCGCCCCAGTGTACGGTGCCCCGGCGACGCCAACCGTCCCCGGGAGACCGGCAGGCGAACAATTGCTCAAAGGGCCGACTCCCGCCTGGATCTGGGGAGCCGACCAGAACAAAAACTACACCGTCCGACGGAAATTCACGCCGGCCGGCAAAACGGCGTGGTTGAAGGCGTCGTGCGACAATTCGGCGACGATCGAACTCAACGGTCGCCGGGTGGGTGTCTGTCGGGAATGGGCCGAGCCGATTGAAGTTGAGGTCTCTCAATTCCTGCGTGACGGAGAAAACGTTCTGACAGCGGCGATCGCGAACGACGGGGGACCGGCGGCGTTTGTGTTGAAGCTGGCGATCGTCTCGGACGACGGAGCCGTTTCGCATCTCATCACGGATGAGAATTGGGACGTCGCAGATAAGAAAGACGCGACCGAATGGGCCAAGGCGAAGAAAGTCGCCGTCCTGGGGGATTCGCCCTGGGGCAATGTCTTTTTGAACTCCGGTTCGACAGGTGAAGGACGCGATGACTTTCATGTCCCCCCGNTTCAAGTCGAGCGATTGTTCACCGTTCCCAAAGACGAACTTGGCTCGTGGGTCTGTCTGGCCAAAGACGACAAGGGCCGGCTGATTGTCAGTGATCAGGGGGGCCTCGGTTTGTGCCGAATCACTCCGCCAGCCATTGGTGGCAAAGAGCCCACCAAGGTCGAACACCTCGACGTGAAGATCTCGTCGGCCCAGGGAATGGTCTGGGCGTTCGGGAGTCTGTATGTCGTGGTGAACGGAGGCAGTAACGGACTCTACCGGGTTCGTGACACCAATGGCGATGACCAGTTGGACGAAGTGGTCAAGCTGAAGGATTTTCGTGGTGGTGGCGAACATGGTCCCCACGCGGTGCGACTCTCTCCCGATGGCAAGTCGTTGTACGTGATTGGCGGTAACCATACGTTGCCTCCGTTCGATCTCGAGCGGAATGCCAATCCTCAGACGATGGGTGGCCCCCGCAAGGAACAATTGAAGACGAAGGCCCCGGGCGGCATGGCCAGCCTACTGCCGACGAACTGGGACGAAGACCTGGTCCTCCCCCGGCAGTGGGACGCGAACGGTCACGCCGTTGGCATTCTGGCCCCCGGTGGCTGGGTCGCGCAGACCGATCCCGAAGGAATGGGCTGGGAGATCGTCAGTTCGGGCTATCGCAATCAATACGACATGGCGTTCAACGCCGACGGCGAGCTGTTTGTGTATGACGCCGACATGGAGTGGGACTTTGGGGCTCCGTGGTACCGTCCGACTCGCGTCGTGCATGCGACCAGCGGCAGCGAGTTCGGCTGGCGGAGCGGTACCGGCAAGTGGCCGACCTATTACCTCGATAGTCTGCCCCCGCTGGTCAATGTTGGCCCGGGTTCTCCCGTGGGTGTCGAATTTGGCTATGGAACGAAGTTCCCCGCGAAGTACCAGAAGGCGCTCTACATTTGCGACTGGACCTTCGGCACGATGTACGCCATCCACATGGAGCCCGATGGCGCGAGCTACAAGGCGGTGAAAGAGGAGTTCGTGTCGCGCACGCCATTGCCGTTAACCGACAACACCGTCGGCAATGATGGCGCGCTCTATTTCACAGTGGGCGGCCGTGGGACGCAGTCGGAACTGTATCGTGTGACCTACGTCGGAAAGGAATCGACAGTCGCCATCAATCCTCATGAAGAACGGGGGGCCGACTTGCGTTCCTTGCGGCGTAAGCTCGAAAGTCAGCATCGCCTCTCGGCGGATCCCAAGGCAACTGTCGAACAGGTCTGGCCGTTCTTGTCGCACGCCGACCGGTTCATCGCATACGCGGCGCGGGTGGCGCTCGAAAACCAGCCTGTGGAGCTGTGGCGCGACCGGGTTCTGAAATCGTCGAATACCGACGCGCTCATTCTGGGCGCGATCGCGCTCGCCCGCCAGGGGGAACACAGTGATCAGGCGGCGCTATTGTCGGCACTCGATCGGTTGAAATTCGCCGACCTGTCGCTCAATCAACAGCTCGGCTGGCTGCGGGCGCTCGAACTGGTACTCATTCGCCTGGGAGAACCGGACGAGACGGCGCGCGTCGGTCTGGTGTCCAAGCTGGAAGCGGTGTATCCCGCCGCGAATGCGGGCCTCAACCGCGAGTTGTGCAATCTGCTCGTCGCTCTGAATTCCAAGCATGTCGTCGCAAAGACGCTGCCGTTGCTGATGGCGGAGCCAACGCACGCGATCGCCGACCCGGGGAATCAGATCACTCCGAAATATGTCCCCGGGGCACCTCCCGTGCCCGGTTCGACGAGTCTGCAGGAGTTGATCGAGCGCAATCGTGGTTACGGCGGAGCGATCGCGTCGATGATGGCGAATCGACCCGACATGGAGCAGATTCATCTGGCGTTCGCCCTGCGGAATCTGAAAACCGGGTGGACCGTCGACGAACGAAAGGCGTACTTCCTGTGGTTCTCGAAGGCGCAGAAATGGTCAGGCGGGGCGAGCTACCAGGGCTTCCTGCGGAACATCGACCGCGACGCGTTTGAAAACGCGACCGACATCGAACGGCTCGCGATCGAGGCGCTGGGGGCGCGGAAGCCGTACCAGGCACCCGAACTCCCGAAGCCAACGGGACCAGGCCGCGACTGGACGCGCGAAGTGATCCTGAAGGTGGCCGAAACCGGCTTGAAGGGACGCGACTTCAAGAACGGTCAGCAGATGTACTCAGCGACACGGTGCGTGATCTGCCACCGCTTTGGCGGGGATGGGGGGGCGACCGGCCCGGATCTGACTCAACTGGCAGGACGGTTCACTTTGCAGGATCTGACCGACGCCATCGTCGACCCAAGCAAGGTGATTTCGGACCAGTACAAAGCGTTGATCGTCGCGACAAAGGATGGCAAGACCCATACCGGCCGGCTGATTGGCGACAACGGCAAAGTCATTCGCCTGGTGACCGACGCCGAGGATCCCACCAAGTCAGTCGAAATCGCCAAGGACACGATCGAGGAACAGCATCTTTCCGGTACATCGCTGATGCCCAAAGATCTGCTCAAGCCCCTCAACGAGAACGAAGTGCTGGATCTGCTGGCGTACCTGCTCTCGCGGGGAAATCCGGGTGATCCGCTGTTTAGAAAATAAGACGGAGGGATTCAATTCAGCCGCAGGTCGAGACGACTTCCTGCCGCGGCGGGCGGACCAACGCAATGGATTCCTTCGCCACTTGGCAAATCCTCAAGCGCGTGGTAGGATGCTCGACTCGGGATTTCCGGGCTGATTTGGCCCTTCCCGCAGGTGAACGGGCGCGCTCGTGCAGATTTCAAGCTGCGGCGTGGCATGCTCATTTTCCAGGTTCACGCACAAAGGTTTTGGTTCACGAGGGCGTTTTTTAAGCCTAAGCGGCCCTTGAAGGGGCCTCTCAAGCGCAAGTCGAACAAGACGAAGCGCATTCTGAAGTGTCGGTTCTGCACCCGCGAAGGGTGCCCCCGACCGGTCTACGTTGACTACAAAGACATCAAGACGCTGAAGGTGATGATCACCCGCGACGGTCACATGCTGGCCCGTCGTCGTACTGGCAACTGTGCCAAGTTCCAGCGGGCGGTTCGCGACGCGATTCTGCGAGCCCGGTTCATGGGCCTCCTGTCGTACGTCATGCGGGAAGATTGAGAGTCGGTAACTGTCCCCGAATCAAAGTCTGATTCCGGGAAAGACGATTTGTACGAGCCGGTGCTTCATCAAAGTGCCGGCTCGTGTTGTATCCCGGCCTGCGAGTGGTCGCGTTCCGTACCGACCCCGAATCCAAAATGGCAAAAAGATATTTCTCAACCATAAATAATCGGCACAGATCTTGCTCTTCTCAATTCGAAGTGATGTCACACAGTGTTCGAAACCGGTAAGCCTTCAACAAAAGCCGGTTCGAGTGAGATGGGTGAAGACCCTCAATAACCACGGTTTTCTGCGAGAAACAGAAGCCGACTTCAAACAGGTCTCAAATCGAGACGAGAGAAAGCGAGATTCAAAATGAGAAACACACTGATTGCCGCCGTGATTGCGACCACGGCGATTTGTGGTGCCTCGGCGGAGGCTGGAAAGGTCTCGCCCGTCCAGTCTTCGGCCCGTCCGCTGGGACTCAAGACGGTCGCCCCAGTGATGATGGGAGCGACCGACGGACGGTCGAAAGCGTTCATGGAGAAGTTCATGCCTGCCATGAACAAAGCGGTGGAACAGTTGCTTCCGGAAGGGAAAGACAACCGTGGGACTGCTTTTGGGAACAAGTTCGGCAAGTCTGACGACGGAAAATCAGACGAAGGCAAATCGGACGATGAAAAGAAGAAGTCCGAGGATGGAAAATCGGGAAACAACGGCGGCAAAGGCGAGTCGGAAGACTCCAAGTCGGGTTCGAGCAATGCGAAATATGAATCGGACGACGGCAAGTCGGGATCGTCTGGCAAGGAATCGTCTGGCAAGGAATCGGGTGAAAA
>JAPLOC010000481.1:4658-7264 GCA_026692825.1 Planctomycetota bacterium
GACTACAACGTGCGAGCGTACTTCGTCGGCGAAGGAGCCGGTTACCACAACGGATTCGGCTTCTACACCTCCGACTACGATCCCAAGCACGGGATTCAGTCGACCGACGCGAAGTTGATTTTCCCAGACGCCTCCAGCTCGGCTTCTTATCTGGGGAGCGGCAAGGGAGAACGAAATGAAAAGGAACCGTTGCTGCCCGGCGACTTTGTGCAGCTCGGTAAGCTGAAGTCCGGAACACAGATCAACCCGTTCCTCGTCGCGGACGGTGCCAACGGCGGCAAAGATGTCTTCACCCCGTACGCCTCGAAAAACCCCGATGGCATCCAGCACTTCAGCCTGCTGTCGGTCACCGCGATTCCCAACAGCCCCTACCTGCTGCTGAGCATTGAAGACCTGCGTGGCGGTGGCGATAACGACTACAACGATCTCGTCATCGCTCTGGATATCGGTGCCCGCAACGTCATGGGAGTCACGGGTGCCGCAGTTCCCGCTCCCCCGGCTGTCTGGGGCGGTCTGGTTGCGTTCGGATGGGTTGTGGTCGCCCGAGTTCGGGCTCGCCGCAACCAGGCTGACGCGATCGCTCAAGCCTGATTTCGACCGAAATGGAAGTTGTCTGACGCCCCTCGATCGCAGGGTGTCACTTCGCCGGCTGTGGTTCTCCGCGACAGGGAACCACAGCCGGCTTTTTTTGTGAACAGTCCGCCGACGTACGGAAAGAATTTGACCGGATGAAAAGGATGAAAGTGCGCATATCAACAGGAATTGTTGTTGGAGTTCGGGCGATCCTGGCCCCGAAGCGGGCCGTTGATCGGAAGACTTGACTCCCGCACCCAGCATGGTAATATATTACCAGTGGTAACCAATTACCGGACAGCCGCCGCGGGAGATCGGGATTTCATGGTCGGAAAAAAAGATCCGTCGCAACTGGGTCGGCGGGAGCGCGAGATTCTCGACATTGTCTTTCGTCTGGGGGAAGCCTCGGTCGGCAGTGTCCTCGAACAAATGGCCGATCCCCCCGCGTACGATTCCGTTCGGACGATGTTGCGTCTTCTGGAACGCAAGGGATTCGTGACGCATCGGCAGGATGGAACGAAGTACCTTTACAAGCCGACGCAATCGCTGAATTCCGCCAGTCGATCCGCGCTCTCGCACCTGATGGCGACGTTCTTTCAGAACTCCCTCGCCGACACCATGGCGGCGGCGCTCGACCTGAAATCCGATGACCTGAGTGATGACGAGCTTTCCAAACTGCAGGGGCTGATCAACAAAGCGCGACGGGAGGGACGATAGATGTGCGGTCTCGACTCAGTTTCAATCGCGATGTTCTCCGTGGTCGAATTTCCCTTGTGGGAACTGCTTGCCAAGTCGACAGTGATCCTGGCATTGGTGGCACTCACTTGCGCGTTGCTCGGGCACCGCACCGCCGCGCTGCGTCATCGGGTCTGGCTCACGGGCCTGGCGGCGGCGCTCGCGCTTCCGCTCGCCGCCATCCTGCTCCCTCATAATACGTGGCGAGTGTTGCCCGGTCCGGCCGTTCCCCGCGATCGCTCCGACTGCGCCCGCTCCGTCGACGACCGTCCCTCACTCTCCAATGGTTCTTGTACCCGAGGGGGCAATAGAGGAAGACCAGCGTTCCGGAGACACGACGATCGTAGGCCCGGCAACAGTCAGCCAACCGATCGACACGCAGCCGACCGCGCCGCCACTCGAAGAACGTCCCCAAATCGCCGCGCCGATCCCGGTGCCACTCGCAGTGGAGTCGGCAACACCGCCGGGGAAACCGTTGTGGAACTTTGATCGCGTATTCGTTGGCTGCTGGCTGGTCGGCACGCTGGTGGGGGGGATTCTGTTCCTGTTCGGCGTCATACAGCAGAAGCGAAGACTCTCCCGGCTCCAGCGACTCGAAGTCCGAGAGTGGACCGCTTCCGTCACGGCGGCGGCTCGAACGCTGGGGCTGAACCAGCCAATCGTCACGCTGGAGTGCGATGAAGACTGCGTCCCCTCCGTCGTGGGAATCGTCACTCCGCGATTGCTGATTCCGCAAAACTGGCGGCTCTGGAGCCCGGCACAACGCCGTTGCATCCTGCTGCACGAGTTGGCGCACGTGAAACGGCGCGACGTGTTCGCCCAGTTGCTGGGGCGCGTGGCGCTTGCTGTTTACTGGTTCCATCCGCTCGCCTGGCTGGCGGTAAGGCAAATGCGTGTCGAACGCGAACTCGCGGCGGATGATTGTGTGCTGCTGGCGGGGCAGACCCCCAGCGACTACGCGGATCAGCTCCTCAGAACCTTACGGCTGTACCGACCGGTCACTCCCGAGATGGGAGTCGCGATGGCGCACTCCTGCCGACTCGACCAGCGCGTGCTGGCGATCCTTGATCCCGGTCGTCGTCGTGGTCCCGTCAGTCGACCGTTGTCGGTGCTGTCTGCCTGTACCGTCGGCCTCCTTGCCGGCCTGCTGGGAACGACCTCCATCGCCCCCCGACTGGCGATCGCGACAATGCCGGTCGATTCGTCCGACGATTCCAGTTCAGATCAACCTGTGGAGCCAATCGCCGATCCACCGAAAAAACCGCTCTCCGTCATTTCGGCCGTGAACGTCGCGGACC
>JAPLOC010000482.1 GCA_026692825.1 Planctomycetota bacterium
GCCAGTTCGGACCGGCAGTCACGTCGACCTTCAACGGGACCGCCAGTTGCATCGCCCCCGTCATTTCTTCACGCACGATCTCGGCAAGACGGCTCACATGCTCGGCGGGGGCTTCAAACACCAATTCGTCATGAATCTGTAACAGCATCCGCGCGGGAGAACGCTCGGCCAACAGTCGTTGACGAAGATTGAGCATCGCCCGTTTGATCAGATCCGCCGCCGATCCTTGTATGACGGTGTTGATCGAGGTTCGTTCGGCGAGATTGCGCTGTTTCCCGGCTGCGTCGGCGGCGGCTCCGGTTCGAATTCCTTCGAACGGCCGGCGTCTCCCAAGAATGGTTGTCGCATACCCGGTCGCGGCACATTCGTCGAGCAGCTTGCGCAGATAGGCGTCGACGCCGGCGTATTTCGCGAAATAGCCGTCGATGAACTTGACCGCTTCCGCCTTGGGAATCTGCAGGTTGGCGGCCAGGCCAAACGCGCTTTGGCCGTAGATCACGCCGAAGTTCACCGCCTTGGCCATGCGACGTTGCGATTCATCGACGGCGGAGGGCTCGACGCCAAAAACCTCAGCGGCGACCGAAGTATGGACATCGTCGCCCCGCTGAAACGCCGCCAACAGTGCCGGATCCTGGCTGAAATGGGCCAGTACCCGCAATTCAATTTGCGAATAGTCGGCACACAACAACTGCCAGCCCGGTTCGGAAGCGACGAACGCCCTGCGGATCAATTTCCCTTCCGGTGTGCGGACCGGGACGTTTTGCAGGTTCGGTTCGCTGGCACTCAATCGCCCGGTCGCCGCCGCCACCTGGCTGAACGAGCAATGCAGCCGACCGGTCTCGGGATTGACCAGCAGGGGCAACGCGTCGAGGTAGGTTCCTTTGAGCTTGGTCAACATCCGGTAGTCGAGCATCTTGGCGGGCAAGGGATGCTGCGGTGCCAGACGCTCCAGAACCTCCTGATCGGTGCTGGCACCGGTCTGCGTCCGTTTGGTGATGGGCAATCCCAGTTCCTGGTACAGCACTTTCGACAGTTGCTTGGGCGAATCGATGTTGAATTCGTGGCCCGCCAAGTCGTGGATTTCGCGGCGGAGTTCATCGAGCCGACTCCCCGCGTGATCGCTCTGCTGTTTCAGTTGCGAGACTTCGATCGCGATTCCCTGGGCCTGCATCTCAACCAGCACTTCGACCAGCGGCAGGCGACCTCCGCATCTTCGACCGCGTATTCCGCGACCCGCGCGACTTCAACCTCGTCCATCCGCCGCTGCTGCTTTCCCTTTCCGATCAACGACGAAATCGGAATCATTTCGTGCCCGAGATAGCGGCGGGCGAGTTCGTCGAGACCGTGGCTGCGGGCTCCGGCTTCGAGCAGGAAGTGAGCGATCATCGAGTCGACCCCCACGCCGGTCACGAAGATCTTTGCCCGCCGCAGCACCAGCAGATCGTACTTGATGTTCTGGTTTGCCAACTCCAACGAGGGGTTTTCGAGAATCGGACGGAGGGTGTCGCACACCAGATCTGGCGGCAGCAGGCGCGAGCCATCGGGTCCGCGAACGGGGATGTACCAGCCGCGATGGGGTTCGCAACTGATCGCCCAGCCGACAATATCGGCCAGGAGCGGATCAAGTCCCGTGGTTTCCAGATCGACACAAAATCGGGTTCGACCGGCCAGTTCGGCGGCCAGCGTCGCGAGCGATTCGGGGGTGTCGACGATCGTATATTCAAGACGTCTTCGAGGAAGAATCGCGATCGGGGCGAGGACGGTGTTTTCAACCAGCGGCTCGGTTTCAAGATCCGCGGAATCCGAGGTCGGCTCATCCGCGGGAACTGACACCAGGTCGACCGCTGAATCGCTCGCCGGATCGGGCGAGGAGTCAACACCCGAATCGACCATTGACGATTGAGCGGCCGCCGGATCCACGATCGGCGTTACGGCCGCCTCGTTACCAAACAGCGTCTGCTGGACCGCCCGACGACGTGGCGGCTGGGGCGAGGGGTTCGTCTGCGGGGAGGTAATCTGCGGTGCCGGAGAATCCGCCAATCGTTCGCCGTCTGTTGTCGGTTTGTTCGGCGGTGGCGGCGCGGGAGAAACCGGCGCGTCGGAAACGGGCGACACGGTGGGAGCGGAGGGGGCGACCGCCGTCCGCGCGGCGTCCGGCTGCCCCTTTGCCAATTCCCCCGACCGATCGACATTCGAGGTCGTATATTCCCCGGGGCGTTGAGCCGGCTCGGGCAAGCTCATGGATTTTGACAATTGGCGGATCTCGTCGCCAAATCGGCGGAATCCATAATCGCGGAACAGATCCTGCAACCGATTCTGGTCCCACTTGCCGATTCGGGCAGACTCCCAATCAAAATCGAGGGGGAGATCCCGTTTGAGTGTCACCAGGCGTTTGCTCAATCGCGCCTGGTCTGCGAAGACCTTGAGATTCTCTTTCAGCTTGGCCCCCGGGGCTTCGTCGGCGTGCGCCAGCACTTCATCCAGTGTGTCCCATTGTTTCAGCAGCGCGCTCGCTTTTTTGGGTCCGACCAGTGGTACGCCAGGCACATTGTCGACCGCGTCACCCACCAGCGATTGAAAGTCGATCACCTGATCGGGACGCACGCCCCAGTCGGCCATCAAGTCGTCGGCATTGAGATACAGATCTTTGCGGACGTGGTAGATCTTGACCTGGGGACTGAGCAACTGCCGCAGGTCTTTGTCGTTGCTCACGATGCAAACGTCCATCCCGCGGGCTTCGGCCTGATGGACGAGAGTCGCGATGACGTCGTCCGCTTCCCAGCCCGGAATCTCCAGCAGCGGAATGCCGAAACTGGTGATCATTTCCCGAACCATCGAGAACTGGGGGACGAGTCCTTCGGGAGCGGGGGCGCGTTCGGCTTTGTAGGCCGGGTACCAGGTCTCGCGTTCGACGGGACCGGGCGGGTCGGCGGCACAGATGAGGGAATCTGGCTGCTTCTGGCGCAGAATGTTGAGGATGTCGCGCGTAAATCCGAAGACCGCGTTCGTCGGCAAACCCCGCGGACTGGTCATTTCCGGAATCGCATGGAAAACCTGGAAGACAAGCGAATAAACGTCGATCAGATAGACGGTCTCTGGCATCAGGAGGTTCCGGAGGTGCGATTGTGCGCCGATTATGTGGACTGGCGGGGGGAAATCCCAGTCCACGGCGAAAATGGAGTTCGCGAAGCCGATCTGGTCGGGAAATTCCCGTTCAGCTCACTATTTTCTTGACACAGGCTTCCCCACCCTTAGAATCGACAGCAGCCCCCTTCGCGTACCTTCTGGAGTCTACGTCGCTATGGCATCCTCGAAACCAACCGGAGTTCACTACTCGCTGGTGATCTTCGTGCTGCTCACGATCGTCTGCGGCGTGTTCTGGATCCTCAACCACAAGTGGTATAACGAGGAAAAGACCAAGACCGCTCAGGCCGAGGCCGCGAAGAAGTCCTCCGACGCCGGTTTGAACCGGATGATCGCGCAAACCGGCGAATTGAAGCGGATTCTGGGGATTCCGCTGGATGACCTCGGCGACGACGAATCCAACCCTCGAAACGCGACTGAAAAACGCGGAAACCGCGCGGGACAGCTACAATCAGCAACTGAAAACGGAGCAGGAGACGTTTCTGAACAAGCTGAACGAAATGCAGGCCCAAATCGCCGAGCAGAAAAAAGCCCGCGATCTGGCTGACCAGGGCAAGTCTCAGGTGGTGAAGACCCACGAAGAAGAAACCAACACTCTGCGCAACGATATCGCGGAAGAACGCCGCAGCTTGGCCGAACTCCAGACGGCGAAAGAGGAACTCGAAGCCAAGTTTGAAAGCTTCAGAAAGAAATCGAATCAGGACATCACCGAATTGCGGCTGTTGAACAAGGGGCTGACCCAGGCTCTGGAGTCGGCTCGCCGCGAAACGTTTGAGACCCCTAAGGGGCAGGTTGTGCGGATTGACGCGGTGACGCGCAAGGTTTGGATCAACCGCGGGAAGAAGGATGGCCTGCGGGAGCGGACAACGTTTAGCGTGTACGACAAGACTCACTCGGGAGTCGGCCGTTCCGCCGCCGCAGGGACGAAGGGGCCCCAAGACGTGAAGGGCTCGATCGAAGTGACCCGGGTCGACGAGAACATGGCGGAAGCCCGTATCGTCACGGAAGACCTGAACCGCCCGATGACCAGCGGCGACCCGATCTACACTCCGCTCTGGAGTCCCGGGCGTGGCGAGGCGTTTTCCTTCGTCGGCCACCTCGACATCGACAAAGACGGCAAAGAAGACTTTGACCTGTTGCTTGAAATGGTGACCAACACCGGTGCGACCATCGACAACCTGGTCAACCAGCGGGGTCAGTTGTTCCAGAATGGAAAGTTGACCGAGAACGGTGAGCCGAAGATTACGGAGCAGACCAAGTTCCTGGTGAAGGGGCGAATCCCCGAGATGGCAGACGCGAAAGACAAAGACGAGCAGGCGGAAATCCTGCGGATGAACGAGTTGATGTCATCGCTGGAAAAGCAGGCGTATGAACGGGGGGTGCGCATCATCAGCCTCAGCGACTTCCTGTCGTTCGTGGGATACGTTCCTCAGAAGCGGTTGTTCGTTCCCGGCCAGCCCTACACGCTCCGTTCGGGCAGCCGCAACGCTTCGGTGGACAAGCAGGCTCGCGTGCTTCAGGGGGGCGAGACTTCGGGAGCGTTTTCGGAAACGAAGAAGCCGAAACCGAATTCGTTCTCGGGCGGCGAGACCAGTAAGTCGCGTTAGTTGAAGTCGATCACTACGGCGCGGATCTCAATCCGCCGCCACTCCTGGCTCCTCCGATCTGTCCATGTCGGAGGAGCCTTTTTTTTGGGTTGCCACGCACGTCCCAATTCGGCATGATATTCACCGTCCCGTACTACACTTGTCGAATCGTCGGTGGTCGGCCATGGCTATTCCGGTTGAGTGCACGTTCTGCTTCCAGAAGTACCGCGTTCGCGATGAATTCGCCGGCAAGGCGATCAAGTGCAAAGAATGCGGAGGGGAACTGCGCGTTCCCAGTGGCGGTCCCGCCAAATCGAAGCCGTCGTTCCTGGATGACGACGAAGAAGTCGGAGGGAGCTATTCCACCAAAGGGGGAGACGGCTGGGAGAGTTCGTTTGGCGCGGGTGGTACCCCCAAAAAGCGAGCTGCGGCCAAGCCGCCCGCGGTTCCACTCAAACGCTCCACCTCTCGATCCCGGGACGATGGCGACGACGCGGATGATGACGAGGCTCCGAGCGGACGTACGTTCAAAAAGAAAAAGGAAGACCGCAGCAAGCTGTTTCTGATCATCGGCCTGGCGGCGGCCGCGTCGATCGTGGCCGTGGTGGGCGGGATCATTTTCAGCACGATGGGGAAAGGGGATCCCAAACCACCGCCTCAGGCGAACAATCTTCCTCCCGGTTTCCCGCAGAATCAGCAGGCAAACCTCCCACCGGGATTTCCCAACAACGGCAACAACGGGTTTCCACAGGGGAATAACGGCTTCCCTGCGAATCCCAATCCGAATCCACCTGCCCTGGGGGCTCAACCCCCGGGATTGGGAAACAATCCCGGCTTCCCCAGTCCGCCGCCGGCGGAACCGCAGATTCCCAAATTCAACGCGGGAGGCAACCCGCAAAACAATCCGCCGGGTCTGGGTGCCCAGGGAGCCGCCGGGGGAGAGAAGAAGCCTGAAAAGAAGAAGGGGGGTACAGGCTTCCAGCCGGTCGCTGGCGAGGTGAATCAGGGGGGGAGCGAGAGCTGGGAGGTCAAAGTCGACCCGCCTGCGGAACAGTTTGCGCTCGAACCCGATGCGAAAGTGCGCGTGGCGTTCCCCAAGGGGTCGAAGCTGGAAATCGTTTACCCCGTGAACCCCAGTCCGTTCGTCGCGGTCGGCAGTAACAACAACGAAAAGGAATTTCGCGAGATCCGCGACCTGCGGAACAACCACAAAGTGGGAACAGTCAAGGGGGTTCGAATCCATGGCGACCCCTGGGCACTCAGCCCCGATGGACATTATCTGGCGGGCTGGGTTGTCTTCGAAAAGGCGGTTCGCGTCTGGGATGTGAAAACCGGGAAACCACTGGGACAACTTGAGTTCGAAAAAGGGGGGTTCCTTCGGATCCTGGCGTTCGCGGGAAACGATCGGCTGCTCGCAGGCTCACATGACGGAACCGTGATGATCTGGCAGATTCCTTCGGGGAAAGAAGAACGCCCGCTGAAGTTGCCGATCCATGTCGGAGACAATCAGTTTGGCATCTCGCCCGGAGGCAAGTACTTCGCCTATGTCGAAGGGGATCACGCCAAGACCTCGCTGCGGGTCTATGACCTCACGACCGGGAACATCGCGGGGGAAACCCTGATCACGGGGGAGAACGTCAGTTCCCATCAGTGCAAGACGTTGGAGTTCTCTCCCGACGGCAAGGAACTGGCGGTGCTGTTTGATCACTGGAAAGAAATGAATCTGGTGATCATCAACGTCGAAAACGGCGAACAGACTTCGATCTTTGGCTTCGAGAATTCGATCAAAGACAGTCCGCGCGGCAGAAACCGCAAGGACCGTCCGCTGGCTTGGTTTCCCAACAAGCAGCGCTGGTTGCTGAACGGCGTCGGCTTGATCGACCGCGCGACCGAGAAGATCGTCTGGACGATGCCTGGGGCCGATCAGGATCCCGGGTACGCCTTTCCGACCGCGTGCCGAATTCTGGACGACGAACACGTACTGGTGGCGGCGTCCGACGCCAAAGAGACTCGGATTGTCGATTTCAAGTTGCCGGAGTCCGAAGTGGCGCAGGCGGCCAACGTCGTCGCCTCGGGAGGGCTGGCTGTCGACGCCCGACTGCCCCTGCTGTCGAAAGCCGAGTTCGGTGCCCCAAAGAAACTCGCCAGCGAAGCGGGGGGAGCCCCCTGGTCAATGCGTCCCGATCCCGTTGGTGCCGACGCGTCACAACTGTTGACCAAGCCCTTCACGCTGTCGCCCGAGGAAAACCCCCTGAGGGGAGCGCGGCTTTCCGGCCCGGAGGCAGCCCGGCTGGTGGTGTTGTATGGTGCCGAAAAGGGACCGGCCCGCCCGCGTCGGTCACCCCGCCGGGGAAAGGCGGCTGAAGCGCCGGCTTCGGGGGACGCCCCGTCGTGTTCCCTGGAAGTGGTCGATCTGGCGACCCACAAGGAGATTGCCGACATCGATCTTCCGTACAACGCCGACCTCCTCTCGGTCACTCTCGACGGGAAGTACGCCGTCGTGCGAATGATCGAAGGTCAGACCCGGCTCGACATCTTTTCACTGGACGACAGCGCCCATTACCGAGGCTGGCGTCCCTATGGCCATCTGCCACAGGACAACGAGCAAAAGGTCAAGGCGGCGGTGTTCGTTGATGACAAACACCTGCTGACGCTCAATCAGTCCGATCTGCTCGTGATGTGGGATCTCTCCAGCATGGAGGCCATCTATCAGATTGAACGGGCCGCTCATCCCGGCGTCAGCCCCGGCCGCAAGTACCTCTCGGTCTCGAATGGGAAGGGCTTCCGGTTGTTTGATTCATTGACCGGCGAAGTGCGGGGCGATGTAGAGTTCGGTGATTTTGTCCACGTCACCGGAGCGGCGGGTTTCAATTCCCGCGGCGATCGGCTCGCCGCCACGGTCAATCGCAACAACGGAATGCACCTGGTCGCCTGGGATCTGTCGACCGGAAAAATCGTGAATGACTTCCCGATCCCCCTCCCGGCACAACAGCTTCAATGGTGCGGTGACGATTATGTGCTGCTCGACAACCGCTCGCTGATCGACGTTCCCCACAAGATGCTGGTCTGGAACTACACACTTCCGCCCGGGAAAGGAGTGCATCTCGACGACAACCCCGATGGACGGCATTGGTACCTGTCGGCCTCCGGCGGACAGAATTCGAGCGTCACGGTCACGGCTGTCGATCTTCCCCACGCGGCCGCCGCCAAGCAGCTTGAATCCTCGAAGCTCGATCCCGGTTACCTGTTGCAGCCTGGATCGAAAGTGAGCGTGCGGTTCAACATCACAAGTAACCCACCCGGAGTCCAGAATTTCCAGCAGGATGTCTGGAAGAACCTGCAGACCCAACTGGCGAAGAACCAGGTAACGGTGGTCGACAACGAACGGCTCGTTCTGTACGTGTCCCTGACGCACCGAAACACCAACGAGAAGCACTCCTTCCGAATGACCGGTTTCGGCCGACTGGGGGGCGGACGCAGTGAGCTCGAAGTCGCCGGCCAGGAGGTCGAGGGCGGATTGCAGCTCTGGCTCGACAACAAGGTGGTCTGGAACGGCAACGTCAAGCACACCAACGGCGCGTTCTTCATTCACCTGAAGGAAGGGGTTTCGGTCGAACAGCACTTGCAGGAACAGATGTGGAACGCGAGTACGCAACACCTGCTCAAGCTGGCTCCGCCGAAGTACGTCCTGCCCGAAACGGCCGCCAACGGCCTGGGGCAATCGCAACTGACCGCTGATGGGGTGCGGTAGAAATCAGGTCCATCTAGAAGAACTGGACGCCTGTAGGTTGAGACGATCCGATCGCGTATTTGCCGCAGGCGGCTGTGGTTCCGCTTCGCTGGAACACGAACCAAACCGACGCCCCGGAGCGTTTTCGCCACAAAACCGAACGCCCACTCTTTCACTCTTCGAATGTCGGCGTGCCGCGTCTCACGATCTTGACTCGCCGAGCGATCGGGAGGTAGTCTTAACGTAAGTCACATTGCCCCCTTCAACGCCATTTGCTCACCGACGTTGGAACAAAACGCTTCACGGAAACAATTCGTTTCCCGCCAGGTTGGACTGCATGTCGCAGAAGATGGCTTACATCAACTATCGCAAAAGCGATTCATTTGACGCCGCGCAGAGGCTGCAGTTGCAGTTGAAGAGCCGTCTGGGTGTTGACGCTGTTTATGTCGACCTTGGAAACTCACTGCCGGGTGAAGAGTGGACCTATAGGCACCGTGACCAACTGAAATCTGCCACCGTCATGCTCAGTTTGATCGGAAACGGCTGGCTGACCGCGTCCGACGAGTACCATCGGCGACGAATCGACTCGGATGAGGATTGGGTACGCCGCGAGATTTCCTCCGCGCTGGAATGGCACATCCCTGTCATTCCTATTCTTGTCGGGCCCAACCCAAAACTCCCGCCAGAAGCCGCGTTGCCAAGGGAACTGTGGGGGATACTGAAGTATCAATGCAGCTTTTTACGAGCGGATTCATGGGAGTCAGATTTTGAATCCCTATTTTCCATCCTTGTAGACGTTTATGGATTTCATGAAAAGTGGTGGCCGGCATCTGCCAACGGACGTCAGGCGGAATTGCGAGTGCCGACTCGTCGCACCTATGTAATGGGTTGCGAGTTTCAGGGAATTCGGTGTTTCGGTGGAGCGAAGCAATCCATCTCTTTCGGGAATGGTCACGGTCGTCCGTCTCGTTGGACTCTCATTCTGGGAGACAATGGGACCGGGAAGACGACGTTGCTGCAGCTTCTTGCCATGTTCGATTCTGGCAGCGACTTGGGAGGCACTTTCCGAACGCCCTGGTCAGAAAAGCTGCCGTCGCGATTCTTCGGCTCCAGTTCGCCGAACTTGAGTCAAAGCGTCACGCTACAGCTTTCGGAATCGCCGTTCCGGGGCGGGCGCGGGGATTTGGTGGAACCGTATTCAATCACGTGCGTTCTTGATAGTGGCAGGCCGGTACACCTTGACGATGGCCACGGGCTCATTCTCTTTGGGTACGGTGCCGCGCGACGAATTGGGGCGACTTCACTGAGGGTGGACAACAATCCATTGGGAGCTGACGCAACGGCCAGTTTGTTCGACGATCAAGTTTCACTGATCAACGCGGAAGAATGGTTGCTACGACTCGACTACGCCGCGCAGCGGGAAAACGACGACGCAAGTGACGCGTCGAGGCAGTTGAATCGCGTTCAAGACCTGCTAACGAAGCTGCTTCCCGACGTGAAGTCGATCCGGTTCGCGACATCAGAATTCCGGGTTCCCGGACTTCCCCAGGTGGAATTCCAGACGCCGTATGGTTGGGTTCCGCTTCGAAACCTTGGCTATGGTTACCAGTCGATGATCTCCTGGGTCGTCGATTTTGCCGCCCGGATGTTTTTCCGGCACCCCAATTCCGCCGACCCCTTGAAAGAGGCAGCAGTGGTCTTGATCGATGAAATCGACTCGCACCTGCACCCCCGCTGGCAGAGAAAGGTAATGCGGTATCTCACGGGCATTTTTCCGAACACACAATTCATCGCGACGGCTCATAGCCCGCTGGTCGTGCAGGCGGCCGACGAAGAAACGAACATCGTCGTGCTGCGACGCCGTGGAAAACGAGTCGTCGTCGATTCCTCTCAGCAGGCGGTTCGAGGCTGGCGGGTCGACCAAGTGCTGTCGAGCGATCTGTTTGACCTTCCAAGTTTGCGGCCCGTCGAATACGACAAGTGGCTTCGACAGCGGGAACTGTTGCTGACAAAACCAGAATTGAGCGCTCGCGACAAGCAGCGATTGACGCAGCTTGAAGCGAAAATCGGAACACTGCCCGCTGGAAGTACGTTGGCTGGGTCGGCCGAACTGATGGATCTGGCCCGGCGTTCACTCAAGCTGCTTGAAGAACGAAATGGCCGCAAAAAATGATCCCAATTCAGCGCCCCGCCTCGATGCCGAAAACGCTGCGCATCAAGGGACGGGCCGCGACTAGACGCGTGATTGAATTCGTTCAACAGTGGCGATCCGAGATCGCCGCGGGAAAAGTAAAGGTGGAATTTGAACCTGAGGTCTATGGCGCGGAAGACGTCAAGCAGGCGCTCATGGTGGCTCAACACGACAAATGCTGCTTTTGCGAAAGCAAGATCTCGCACAACAGTCATGGAGATGTTGAGCATTTTCGCCCCAAGGCGGCGAATCGGCAGGCCGCTAAACAAAAGATTGAGCGGCCCGGTTACTATTGGCTGGCGTATGACTGGAAAAACTTGCTACTTTGCTGCCAAATCTGCAACCAAAGACAAAAAAAGAACCTATTTCCTCTGATCAATCCTCAAATGCGGGCTCGATCCGACGCGGATGACCTTTGTGACGAATCACCCCTGTTCATTAATCCAGCGGAGGAATCTCCGTTCACCCACATTGGATTTCGACAGGAATATGCTTACTCAGTTGGTGGAGGTTGTCGTGGCGACAAAACGATTCATGCACTTGGGTTGAATCGCCCCGCTCTGGCCGAGCGACGCCGGGATCTTTTGAAGTTGTTGGAACCCCTCAAGAATCTGCGGGAACTGTCTCGATTGGACCCGTCGAGTTTTCCCTCAGAACTTCGTCAGCAACTGTGTGTTGTGGATCAACGCATGAACGATTCGGCGGAATTCGCCGCGATGGTTCGGGCGTTTCTCGGATAGTCCGTCCAGATTTCAAACGCCGGGAAAAAGAGGGACTTGCCTGACAATTTGTCGGCCCAAAATTTCCCCGACGGCAATCTACGGAGTTGAAGCGACGAAAAACAAGTGCTTCTCGCCCCGGAGATAGATGCCGTTTGACGTGGGAACCGGGGAACCGATCACAGGTTCGGCCATGTCGTTTTCCGACAGCACGCTGAACTTGCCGTCCGCGACGCTTGCCACAAAAACGGTTCCATCCTCCCGCGGGGCGTACAACGTGTCGT
>JAPLOC010000483.1 GCA_026692825.1 Planctomycetota bacterium
GCCTCGTGGCCGTAGACGTTGAACGTGATCCCCATGTTCAGCAGCGCCTGGTCGGCGGCCCGCTGCCTCTTGGCGAGTTCGCCGGGGGAGAGGGTCTTGAGTCGCCACGCGAGGAGTTCGGCTCGTGGGCGGGGCTGTCCGTTGGCGAAGAACATTTCGTCGTAGAAGCCGTCGGTCGCGTAGTCGGTGAATCTGGTATCCGCAAGGTCGGCGGGGGAGGCGTTGTCAGTCATGGGTTCAGATTCGTATGTTCCAGGTCAGACGCGGCGAACAGCCGGCCAAACGAGGCAGCAACCTGCGGCCTCCTTCAGCAGCGATGCAACACAATCGCGCGTCATAGCACAGCGAGGGAATTCCGCCTATCCCGTCCCACGATTGGGAACCGGTCAAACCGGCTGAAAAGCGGGGGTTGTGGGGACAGAAGTACAGAACAGGAGAGAAGTTGGCAAAAACCATGCCGGTGCGGGGATCTAGTCCCCAGGCGGATGACATTTTTCGAAGCCGAACGCGCCGATCAAATCAGTCATCTCAAATGCTTGCGGACGCCCCCACGAGTCACTATGATCGCACGGTGTAGTGAAAACTCTCCGCTCGTGGGTGTTCGCGCAGGAATCTTGAGGGCGTGATGGTTATTGGCATTCGAGATCTGTTTCCATCCGAGTTGTGGTCGAAAACAGCGTCCGTCGCTGTGATGGTTGTGTTGTTTTTTGCGTTTCCGACCGGAGTTTGGTCTGACCAGACAACCGGCGAAAAGTCGGATCGGGACCATGCGGTTGCGATCGCGAAGCGGCGGGTCGAGGCGCTCATCAAGCGGGAAGAGTCGCGGGCGGAGAAGGAGTGGCGAGATGCCCGAATGGCCTTGGATCGGGAGGAGTCGGCACCCTCCCCGTTTCGCGGCAACTACGAAAAACTTGATGAGCCGCACAAAAAACTGATTCAGGAAACACTCCACGACAATTTGAAGCAGGTATCGCTGGTCCTTGAGGACGAGGCGAAAGGGGTGGGGGCAGAGGGGAGCCAGGCAATTCGAGCCGATTTGCAGGACAAGGTGGTCGCGGGGGCCACCGAGCTGATACTCGCCCGCTACAAACGTCGGGAATTGGACGCGAATCGGGATTTCGTGGGGCAACTGGCGTCGATCTTCAACGTCGACAACTGGTGGCTCTGGCTGTGGGGGGTGGTGGGGGTCGCAGCACTGGTGGGGCTCATCGCGTATCGCGGCCGGCACATGTTGCGGCGTTACGTTTTCGTCCGCAAGTCGCGATTCTGGTGGGCGGTGGCGGTTCTGGCGTTTTTGATCGCCATGCCGGCGGTTCCCACAATTCTGGGATGGGTCTTGTGAAACCGGACGTACGAAGAGGTCGTGAAACGGGTGGTGGAAAACCATTCCGGCGAGGGCTTTAAATACGATGATTCTCTGGTGGACCAATTCGTTAACAAGGCGGATGAAGACCTGGCAAAACTGAGCAACGCCGGTTCTGGGTCGCCTGCGAATCCGGTCAGCACACAGGGGGTGATTCCATTCACTGCGGAATGGCGGAAAGTACAAGACACTTCGCGCCAAATCGCGGTCAACGATCTGGTTTCCCAAAAACTGATCGCAGAGCTGAAGGAAGATCGAAAAGAACTCGAGGAAGTTCATGCGCAACTGCAGCAGCGGTCATCGGAGGTGGTTTGGGCGCAGCGGGTCAAAAACCTGTCGGGGGGGGTGATCGGCATCGTCCTGGTCACGACGACGCTGGGGGGCGGGTGGCTGATGGATCGTCGGCGGCATCGGCAGAAGATCGCTGATGAAAAGACCTGTCCGCGCTGCCTCTCGCAGGGATCGATGGCCGTCATTCGAGAAACCCCTGACGGCCAGCCGATCACCGATCCCAACCTGTTTGAGATTCGTTGCGAAAACGTCATATCCAATAATCCATTCACGGAATGTGGATTCGTTTTTCCAAAAAGGTTTCTCGACAAACGCCGTTTGAGTTTTCCCACTCTCGGAGTCGCGGCTGCTGGGAAGACTCACTGGCTGGCGATGACCTACAGCCGACTGAATGCGGGCGAAGGTCCGGAAAATGTGCATTTCGATCGGATCGCAACGACCGGTTCGCGCGGCATGGACCGGGTGATTGACGAGCTGTTGAACGAACGGATGAATCCAGAGGCCAGCTTGGTCGAAATGCCGGCGCCCGTTGTGTTCGACGTGCGAGATAACGACCGCCCGTTCCCTGAGTCACTGTTGATCAACGTGTTCGACTTCGCAGGGAGCGTCACGGTGAATCTCGGGCCCGATCACCCGATTCGCCGCCGACAGTTGCTCTCGGAGGGATATTTTTACTTTCTCGATCCGACCTATTCCGCCGACAGGCAAATGCAAGCCTTGCTGTCGTTTCGAGATCAGGTGAAACTCGCCAAAGGGCTCAAGCCAGGCGAGAAGCTGTATACTCCCGTCGCGATCTGTATTACAAAAATCGATTTGCTGGTCGCCTCAAACGGATCGATCCGGATGGCAAAACCAACAGCATGCAGGCCCTGGTCGAAAAGTCGGCGTTGGTCGCCGAACTTCGCGATTCCATCTGGCCCAACTGGGACATCGAAAAACAGATTCGCAGTGTGTTTGGCGACCGATTTCTTTTCTTCCCCATGACTCCCGTGGGGCTGAATGAACCTGGGGAAAAGGATCTTTCGAAGCGGACCATCTCCCCCTATGGAATCACACAGCCGTTATTGTGGCTGCTGCATATGAATGGTCATCCGGTATTGGATCCATGAGCACGAATCAAAGTCCGTGGCCCGCCGCCGGGGGTTTCCGCATGATGCTGCAAAACCCGAAAATGGCGTTTAAGCTTGACGAACTCAAATCCTGCAGTGTCCAGAAGGACTCCAAGGGCCTACCAAAGGTCAAGTCGGGGAATTTCGCCGGTGTGTACAAGGCAACACTGGTCACAAATAAGAATCTCTGTCTCCGTGTATTTACAAAAAGGGCCGAGGATCGCCGCGAGCGGTATGCGGCGATCTGCGAGTACTTGAAGTCGCGGAAAACACGCTGCCTGGTTGAATTCGAATACCTCGACGGCGCGATTCGACATACGGACGGCAAATGGTATCCACTCATCACCATGGAGTGGGTGGAGGGGAACGTATTATTCGATTGGCTTCGCGAGCGCTGCGAACACAATGACACCGCCGCTCTCAGTAAAATTCATCGCCAGTGGGCCGAAGTGATCGCCGAGCTGGCCGACGCGGGAATCGCGCACGGCGACCTGCAGCACAACAACGTGATGGTGACCCACGGGGGCGAGATCAAGCTGGTCGATTACGACGGTATGGTTGTTCCCAAGCTGGTGGGCTGGGACCAGCTCGAATGGGGGGTCGACCCCTATCAGCATCCCGACCGCCAGAAGCCCGAAACCAAGCTGTTCACCGGACTCGACAATTTCTCCGCAATCTTCATTTACGTCGCGCTCGGGGCGCTCGCCGCCGAGCCGGTCTTGTGGAAACAGTTCATCGAACCTCCCGGCGGAGAGGTCATCGACAAACTGTTGTTTAAGAGAGAGGATTTCGAAGCCCCCGATCAGTCGCAACTGATCAGCCGCTTAAGAAATTCCCCTGATGTCACCGTTCGAAAATTTGTCGAGCATCTGCTGCGGGTGAGGCGCGGGCCGATCGCCGACGTTCCTCCGTTGTCGGGACTGCTATTCGACTTTGACGCGTTACGCGGCCTGGTGCAAAAACTCGACTGGGACGCCGCGTGCCAGATGCTCGATGAGTCGCCGGGGGCAAGCGTTCCCAACGATCTCGAAGCGACGCTGCGCGACGCCCGGGCCCGGGTCAAACTCCGGAAGGAACTGCACGGGGCGGTGGAGGAAGGCGACGAACAGGCGATGGCCCGACTCGCCGACAACGCGCTGCTCAAGACGAACTATCCCGGGGTGAAAGATCTGCTGGCGACCGCCAGTCTCGCGCGGCAGGTGATCCCCGCTTTGAATGCCCTTGATGCAGCGGCCCGGGACCGGAAATGGCGCGACTACGTTCATATCTGGGACCAGCACGCCCGAATCTTGAGTTCGCGGATGAGCGCGATGCTGCACGCCGCCGAGGTCGATCAGGCGCGACAGCGGAACGCCGCCTGTGATCACCTGTTACGGCTTGTGGCGCATCCCGCGCCGGAAGTTGACGCGCTGACCGCCGCCTGGACCGCGCTCCGCAAACTGGGGGGACATCCCGAGGCAGACGCCGCCAAGTCGCGTGTCGAAGGACTGGTCGACGTTCGAAAATCGATCGAGAAACTGTTGCGGATTCCCGACGTCGCGAACGAAGACAACGACCGCGATCTGGTCGACGGTTGGGATGACACGCGATTTGGCAATCAACCCGAAGCGACCGACCTGCGCCGCCGCGCGCAGGACGCTCAGGCACGACTGCTGCTGGTCGATGCGGTGCGAAAACTGGCGATTCGCGCGAAAGGGGCTCCGGGACTGACGGCCGACGAGAACACATTGCTGGCAATTCAAAAACCCGAACTCAAGGGGTATCGGTTCCGCGACGACCTGTTGACGGTGCTGAAACAGATGGTGGCGCGGGTGGCGAGCGTCCGCGACTGGCGGACATTGCTCGCCCGTTCGAACGCGACCGAGGCCGAGATCGGTGCCGCCTGGCTTCAACGCCAGCCGCGACGCACAGTTGTTGAAGATCTGGGACGGAACCCTGCTCGACGCGTGCCCCGAGGCGAGCGCGTGGAAGGGACGGCACGCGCTCGCGGTCGAGCGAAAAAAACGGCTGCCGGAGCTGGTGCAGGCGGTCGACCGTGGTTCCGACCTCGAGGTCTGGCGACTGCATGAAATGGATTGCTTTCGCGAATTCGATCTGGGGGGTGAACTGACCGATCGGATCACGAAATGCCGCGGGCGGGTTCGTGAAGCGAAAGAACTCTCGGCGGTGCTCCGCACGGGGGACAAAGAACGATTCGTGTCGCTGTTCAATCAGCAGGTGGTGAAGGACTTTCCCGACGAATTCAGACAATTTCACCCCGTCTTGACGGAGTGGGTGCGCACCGAGATTCTTCCCCAGAGAAAAATCGGGCTGGACCATCCCACCGCGCAACAGCCAATTTCACCCGGGCGCGGGGGGAACGATCGCGTGGTCTTGCGCTGGAACTGGCCTCCACAACGCTTCAGCACCGATTGTCTGATCGGACTGTGTCGATCGGCTCCCGGTCGCGAAGCGCTTCCCGACGACACCACCACGACCAGCCGACGGCGCATTCAGCGGTCCCAATGGGAGGCGGCCGACGCCTGCATGCCACTCAACCTGCGGTCCACCGACGGAAGAATCGTCGCCGTCTGGGCTGAAGTCGATCTCGGCTTCAAAACCCTGTTCAGCGAGCCACTGATTCTGGGGAGGGTGCCGTGATCTCAATCGGTTCCCAGTATTCCCGGGGTTTCACTCGCGCCAACCCGAGCTGTTATCTCTTCCTCATCGATCAGTCCCTTGGGATGGGGGAGCCGATCGAGGGAAACGGGCCAAGAAGGTGTGATTTTCTCGCCGACCGTGTCAATAACTGGTTGAACGAGATGATTCTGCGGGCGTCCACCGAGAATTCCGTCCGAGGCTTCCTGGAGATCGCGGTCATTGGGTACCACACCGATGAACAGGGAAATCCAATCATCCAGTCGGCGTTGCCCGGCGATCGATTCATTCCGATCAGCCAGATCGCCTTGAACACTTTGCGCATCGACGAAAAGCAGATGAGAATTTACGACGAAGAGATCGCCGACGTGCAGGAATTCTCGGTGCAGATTCCGGTCTGGATCGATCCCGTCGCGCGCGGTGGTTCCCCGATGTGTGCCGCACTTTGCGACGCCTATTACAGACTCGAAAGCTGGATCGCCAATCATCCCTACAGCTTTCCTCCCATCGTGATTCACATCACTGAAGGCGAGGCTCAGGATGGCGACCCGGTTGAATTTGCCGAACCACTGCGGAGTCTGTCGACTTGCCACGGAGAACTGTTGCTGTTCAACTTCTGCACTTCGGCCGGTGCCGATGAAAAGACTCTGTTTCCAAGCCGTCTGGAGTCGCATTCGAACAGGCAGGCGATCGATTTGTTCAACTTGTCGAGTCTGCTGCCAGCACCGTTTTACGAAAGGGCGGCGAGGGAACACGCCCTACATCCTGGCGCTCGAGCTTTCGCATATGGCGCGGACGTGGTGACGCTGAATCAGTTCCTGGAGGTTTCGAGTCCACCTTTCATAGCGAGGCATCGTCCGCTCAGATGAGTGACACACTTTTCGTTCCGTCCAGTACACTCCCGTCGCGCTCTGTCAATTCCAAGTCCCTTTGACCCCATTTTCATGGCACGTGTGCAGTCGAGTCGGCTGTACCGCGCCATGAAAAATCAGTTCCGCCGAGTACACAAATGGCCATCGCAAAGAAACCTTACAGCCAGGAACTCACCCGAGCCACGCCCGGCTGCTTCCTGTTCCTTTTGGATCAATCACTTTCAATGGAGGAACCGATTGGAGGGAGCGGTCCACGAAAATGTGACGCCCTCGCAGATTCCATCAACAACTGGCTGCAGGAAATGGCCATCCGAGCGAGTGGAGATTCTGGAATTCGGGACTATATGGAGATTGCC
>JAPLOC010000484.1 GCA_026692825.1 Planctomycetota bacterium
CGCTCGCGCAGTGGCTCAAAGCACATCCTGGACCGGTGCCACCGCTCCTGGCCGCGGAAATTGTCGCCAACCTCGCCGACGCGGTGCAGGTCGCCCACCAGAACGGAGTGATTCATCGGGATTTGAAGCCGGGGAATATCCTGTTGACGGCGGGGGACGGCAGTGGAGCCCGACCGCGCCCGGATGCGGCCGACACACCTGCTCGGCGGGAGTCTTTAACGGATTGGAAGCTGAAAATCGCCGACTTTGGTCTGGCGCGACAGGGGGATGCCGCTTCCGTCGGGACCGCCGGCCAAACAATCGGCACCCCGGCCTACATGTCGCCCGAACAGATCGAAGGACGCGTCGAAGACATCAGCGTGCGAAGCGATATTTATGGCTTGGGGGTGATTCTGTTCGAACTCCTGACGGGCACACTCCCGTATCCAGGGACGACATCAGCCGAGTTGCGGCCGGCGGTGACGGGGTGGGTGGTGCCATCGGTGCGCGATCGCAACCCCACCGTACCACGCGATCTGGATTGGATTGTGCAATGCTGTCTGGCAAAGAAACCAAGCGATCGATTCGCGACCGCAGCTCAATTGGCGGATGAACTGCGAGGGCACCTCAGGGGATGGCCACTTGGCGGGATCTGGCTGAGCCGGCAGGGACCACTTGTTCGTTTTCGATACTGGTTCCGAGCGCGTTGGCCTGCGATTGTATTGCTGGGCCTGTTGGCCGCGCTGGGGCTTCTCGCGGCAGTCTTCGTGGCGATCGGACCGGGTGCCGTCGAAAACTGGAAGATTGAATCCGAATGGCGACAACGACTGCATGGCCATCAATGGCGTCCGGTGTCGCATCCTGGGTTTCAGTTGGCGAAAATTGACTCAGTCAATCTCGACAATAAGAAGCGACTGGAAGTTAAGACCGATGCGATTCGCCTGGTGGAATTGGGCAATTCTCAAACGGGTGATATTGATCTCGCGATCAACATGCTGAATACAACCATGCAACCCAACAGTTCCGTGGGAATCTATTGGGGATACCATGAGGAGCATACTTTGATGCAGTTGCCAGCATGTCAATTTCAGGCCCTGTGGATCACATCAGACATCAGAAACAATCAACCCGTACTCCAACTGCGGCACTGGATCATGGGAATTCGTTCGGACCAGAACAAGATTGTGGTCGATTGCGAGTCAAATCTCGACATTCCCTATGTCATTTCGATGGATCTTCAACCGATGCGGATCAAGGTCCGCGGTGGTAAGCTGGAGAAAATTGAGTGGGACGGCGTTTCGTATGAAGACGCGATTCCCAATTACACTCAAAAAGAATTGGACGTGCTCGCCGACCCGAAATCCGGTCGACTTCTCCGTGGATCATTCGGCGTATTCGCCACCGAAACTCATGGGCTGTTCGCCGATCCGCGACTCAATGACAACAAATGATCGTCGTCCGTTGTGAAGCGTACCGAGTGGTGCGGCTTCGATACTCGTTGTAACCCCGATGTGAGTCGAATCTGATGAAAGTCTACAACTACACAATTCTGAATCCCAACCTCACACAGACAGTGAGTTATCCCCCCGGCGGCAAGTTGAACGTCGTCGTGCAGATCAATGCCGGGCAGAAGATTCCGATTCAAACCTACGCAGCGATCTACAAGTCGTCGAGCAG
>JAPLOC010000485.1 GCA_026692825.1 Planctomycetota bacterium
CCTGACACCTTTGACACCTTCGAATGCATCTCCCCCAGAAAAGCCGGAAGAGGGCGGAATCCACGAATTTCCAGACCAAACCGAAAACCCCAAACCATATGTAGGCCAATCCAAAAAATCCTGGGGCACGTCTCGCTCAACACGAACGATCCGGTCGACTGCGATCAGGCACGGAAATCACTACTCCGGTCATGGGCGATCAAACTGCCCGAGAACTCGCGGAACACAACAGAATACAAGAATTGACTGGTGGACAGACGGCGAGGAACTCGCCCAACGTCGCCAACAAGAAGGATCCGATCGGTCCGAAACGTCGGCCAACTTTCCAACTTCCCGAACCAAACGAGTAACGAATGACTCACAAGCAACTACCCGTTCCCCATAGCGCCACTAGCGATCCCAAAGCAATTGAGTTGCTGCGGGTTTGGGCCGCACATGGCGAACAGCATGTTTCTCTTGTGCCTGGGATTTGGAAAGATCCGGCCAGTTGGGGAATCATGTTGGTAGATCTTGCGAAGCATGTGGCGCGAGCATATGAAGAATCATCTGGACTTGAGTACGAACTGGCAATTCAGCGAATCCGGCAAGGAATTGACGCGGAGTGGCAAGATGCGACTGATACCCCCATCGGAAAGCTGGTTGACTAATCAAAGAATAATCGTCGTCGGTAACGCCAACTCTCCGACAAATTGTCAAAGCCGTCGACGGGTGAGGAAAAAACAGCCCCGGCCGTTCAGACGATGGCAGGCCGACTCCGAGTCGGGCTTGATCGACCGAACCATTCCGGACAACCACTGAAATAGCGTACACACAGAGCGATCGGAACGTTGACTCGATTGCCGGCCATGCGAAACTGTGGTCACAAGTTGGGGGGGCTTCCGATCGGACGGTTGATCCTTCTTCCGCCATCGAACGACTGTGACCCGCCTGGGAAATGAAAAATGGCAGCCTTGTTTTTTGATTTGGATTGCGACGAAAACCCTCTGAACGGAACCACGGTCGCATCGGCTGGTGCGGTGCGGTCTTTGTTCGAAGGATTCAATGGGCGTCGTGCGTTCATGTTTCAGATCCAGTTGGAGGATGGAAGCACGCTGGACGTTGGTGTTGCCGAACGTGTCGGCTGCGTAGAGCACACTTCGTGTGATGGAATGACTTTGGAGTCCTCCGTTGGGTTGCGGCGATACGGAGTTCTCTGTTGGCGGAACTTCGACTCCCATAGACAGTCGGTACTGCGTTCCGCTGCCGTTGGTGAAACAGATCGCCGTGCAAATGATCGTAGGAAATTGTACAATCGCCGAAGTCGTTTGGGAGGAGTTTGCGACTGGATGTTTGGGAATGATGCGCGAAATCAAGCCTGGGGTTGAATCGCAAGACGACGCAACGACCGAATCGGAACGCCAAAAGGCGATGCGAGAGGTTTGGTTGCAGACGGCGAATTCCCTGGTGATCACCCTGGCGGCAATCTGTGTGCCAATAGCCCTCTCACTTTCCCTTCCGTTCGAATGGGCGATTTCTGGACGGGCATCCAGTCTGGGGACGGCATTTGGAATCGGTTCCATTGTTGCCGTCGCGGCGGCGTTCGGCATCTTCCGCAATGCCCCCACCTACCTTGCCTCGCTCTCTGCCGATTGCAAGTCCGGAAACTGTGAGCGATTGTCGGTCAGTGCCCACCGGGCAGTCGCCTTCGAAACCAGTGTGACAACCCCAGCAATCGCAATCGGTTGCGGAGACCGTACGCTGATCGTTTTTGGAGGATGGTGGACGAATCGGTCACGACGCCCGGACATCACCTGGAAGTCGGAAGAACCGCACGCTGAGTTCCCTGCGAAACGCTTCGTGATCCGTCGACTCACCAGGACCGGTCGTGTACTTTCCGTGCAGATCGAAGGTGACCGACTTCCGGTGGAAAGGTGGATTGACCCCCAAACGATGAATCTGCCGACACTGAATGCAGACTTTCCGCTCTCTGTCGACGCGATTCTTTTGGAACACCCATTGGATTTTCTGCTGCGGCGTTTGGTCGTTTCACACAGCTGGCAATTCCTTTTTATTCACATTGGATCCGCGACGACGATGTTGACCAAACTGGACATCGAAGACTGCCTCCGGAATGCTGGCGCGGAATGCCAGACTTTCGAGGACGGCAGACTGCATGTACGCATGTCTGGATCGCTGGTTTCGCACGCGGCCCTGCAATTGCTTTCCGGGAGGGATGACATCACCGATGTGGAGATTCAGTCTGTAGGTGACGGTGGTGATCAACTTGTCGAGCAAATCAGCCGGGTTGTGGGCCTGAAGTCGCTCAGTTTGCTGGATGTGGACATCAACCCCGAGCAACTGGGAGTATTGAGTCGACTGCGAAATCTTGAAATATTGAGATGGACCGGCAAGTCGTCTTTGGCCGATCGGACGCAGGGAATTTCGCAAATTCACTCACTGCGGGCATTGTGGCTGGATCACTCCGGCATTCTGCAACGTCTGTACCTTGGACAGAATGCCGTCCATTCCGGACTCGTGGTGTTGACTGATCTGGTGTCATTGCGCGAAGTCAGTCTCACGCACACCAATGCGGGCGACGATACGATGGTCGCTTTGTCTGGTCTGCCGGGACTGGAGCGACTCTTTCTCGACGGCTGTCGAATTTCTGAACGGGGCCTCGTCGTGCTGGCCAACTGCCCAAGGCTCGTTTACCTGGTGATCGGCGGCGCCGAAGTGACTGGACCTGGAATTCAGGCCTTGGCGACGCGTGGTGTGTTAAAGGAGTTCGTACTTTCGGCACCGGGGATCTCCGACGACATTCTCGATTCGCTGGCCGAGTTCACTTCGCTGGACAGACTGACGATCCGGAACAGCAATCTCTCGATAAACAGTGCATTTCGCTTACGCAGGGCATTGCCAGATTGCGACCTGTCTATTGAACCCGACGGTTGGTCGATATCTGATCCCCAATGCGCAGAGCTTGTGGCATACCTCCAGAAAATGGGTAACGAAGTCACAGTCACCGACCAGGGCTTCATTCGGAACGTCGCCCCCGATGCGGAAGTCGCCGACGAGTTCTGTGTTCGCTTCGGTGCCACTTGGGGAGTCCAAGAACTCTGTTTCAATGGTGGACTTTCGACAAGGGGTTTGAGGGCGCTCGCCGGTTCGGAGACGCTTCGAGAGTTGTGGCTGCGTCGCGGCGATGTCGGGCTGGATCTGGATTCCGATTCACTCGAAGTTCTGGCAACATTTCCCAGGCTCGCAAGGCTCGTGATCACCCTGCCATGGCCGCTCGAAGTCAGTCTGCGCCATATCGCGGAATGCCGTCGGCTGACACGGCTGGAAATTGAACACTCTGGCCCAATTGACGCCGCTTCCGGTTTGCTTGGCGGTTGTACGTCAGTGGAGTGCCTGCGCATTGGCCCGGATGTTCCATGGAGACGTGGACTTTCGGTGCTGTTGCAACTGCCCCGTCTGCGAGAATTGACGTTATGGGGGACGGAGACAGCCCCCGATGAGCTTGAATGGGTTCGGCATCATCCCACATTGAAGGAACTGGATCTGAGTGATCTACAAATCTCACCCGCCGACTGGCTGGCCATTTCTCAAAGTCGTCCATTGCGAATGATCTCGCTCAATCGCATCGCGTTGAGCGCGAATTCATTTCTCGCGTTACGCGGGATCAGTCGACTCGAGCATCTGACAATTGTGAATCAGCGGGTCGCTCCGAATTGAGAACTGCGGACTTTCACTTAGACAAAAGTCTAGAATTGAAGACTCGCTGGTGCCGACATGCCAACCAATCCTTCCGTAAAGCGATTGGGCCGGAACGACAGGGGCCACCCACCCCTTGCCTTGCATTTATTGCCACGCGAAACAATAGAAAGGGCCACCCATCCGCCAACTGCCAGCGTGGGTTGATTTTCGTGATACACTGAGTCGAATCAACGTGGGGTCGGTAGACCGATTATGCCGTCCCGGAATCGGTTTCGCTCGTCATGCCGTTTGCCCCGGCGAACGAACCCGTAACCTGCCTACACCCCTTCGAATGACGCCGATGCCGCCGAACTGACGTTTCAGCGTGCGACATTCATCGCCCATGAGTGTCCGGGAGAATACCTCTCCCGCCGACCTGCTGTACATACAGAGCGCATTGGCCTGCGGTCAAGAACAAGGTCCGCGACCTGGTGCAATACTCCGCCGGCGCCGGCACGACACGTGTCGTCGACAGCCTCACCTACTACACATTCGGCCAGATCAACAGCACCTGGCATCCGCGCTTCGCCGACACCGGCCGGGAATGGGACGCAGACGTCAGCCTGTACCAGTACCGCGCCCGCTGGTACGACCCCAGAGTTGGGAGGTTCCTCTGCGAGAACCGTTCGGCTTCGTCGCCGGTGATGTGAACCAGAGCCGATATGTCGGGATTACCGCGACGGTGTTTGTGGATCCGAGTGGAATGGTTTGGGGTTGGGCGGCAGCGGGTTGCAGGGCGGTGGTTGGTGCAGCGGGTTCTGGAGTCGTTTGCGTCGGAACCAGTTTGATCGTGGTGATCCGCTTTTTGTCGAGCCAGGCTAGGACGGCCCGCATGCCCGCAATATAATATCCGGTCCAGATAGCCTTTCCGACTTCCAAAGATGGGGAATGCGCGGCGGTCGCCCTCGTTCGGACTGATGATGGGAGAAAACACTTTGTTCGGCTGGCTCGAAGAGGAAATGGCTCGGATAAAAACGAACAAGTTCCATCTCGTTGATGGTCCTCTTTGTGCTGAACAACGTAAACTGTTAGAGCGGGCTGAGCTTCCCATTCCTCCCTCCTACAAGCAGTTTGCACTTCAGTTTGGAAATGCCAAACTCTACCGACAGGGAAATGTCTACCTAGTTCAGGTGTTCGCAACCCCTGGCATTGCTGAATCAGATGACGGGGAAGCCATGCTGCACTTCGGTCGGACGGATATGACTTTGGCCTACCTCAAGGTGCCTTTGTTGTCTCCGGGGAAGGAATCACCTGTCTTCCAATGGAGCCACGGCAGAGGGTTACATCAGGCAGCAAGTGGCTTCGAAGAATGGTTGAATTCCAAGTGCAAAGCAGCACGACGACTCTTCAAAAGAAAGCAGTGGCAACAGATCGAGAATGGACCGGCCCGCTTTTCCGATAGAGAATGGAGCATCGTCGAAGCACGCCGACACTTTCGATGGCGAGTAACAGGGATCGATCCTAACGGGGACCTTCAGTTCGAGGTTTACAATGGATCGGACATGGTGCTACCCTTTCTTTCAATTGGCGTTCGAAGGATCAGCGGACAAACCATCGGCGGTGTGTGGTTGCCGGTCTCTTTGGTGATGCCGGGACAGACCCACGTCATCGTGAAGGATTGCTACAAGGATCTCGTGTCACCATCCCAAGTTGTAGTTTTTGACGAACCAGACCCGGCCCCCGAAGATCGAGAGCGCTACTGGGAATTTAAGGCCATCAAATGACAAAGGAGGAACAAGCGGGGCTCCCAATGACATGCTGGATCATCTGGTTTACCTGCACTATCATGACAACATGAACCCAGACTGTATGGAAGCGAAGACGTGAATCCGATCCAATTCGCCGAGAAACTAAAGGATGCAGCGCCCAGTGAACTCGATCTCTCGAGATGCGGCCTTTCCGCCGCTGAGGCGAAAGCGTTTGTGCATTCGTTCATCTGCGTCCCGCGTGGTGACGCGATACTTCGCGATTTGTTCTCAGAACCACTTCTCGACTTGGTTCAGAACTGGGAAGCGAGCCGACTCGAAATCGGAATGGTGTGTTTTCGTGATCAACCAGTTGTTCTGCATGGCGATTATTGCGTTGGAAGTGTCGAGTCTGACCCAATAGTCATTTGCCGCGAAAGCGGCGAGGTGGTTGTGAAAAGTGCATTCGATCCCTGGCAAGTCCTCTGGGTTGCCGCCAAGGACGGTTCTGGATTTCTCGACGCACTCTCGATGGCCGCCG
>JAPLOC010000486.1:0-7803 GCA_026692825.1 Planctomycetota bacterium
TTCGTCCGTCCCATGCGCGGCGCGGGCCGGCCCTGCTGGTCGTCCTCGGCCTGTTGCTGTTGCTGATGGTGCTGGGCTTCACCGCCATCACCTTCACCAGCCAGGAACACGAGTCGGCGACGTTCTACGCCGAGGGGTCGAAGAAGACTGGCGTTGAAATCGACGGCGACAGCCTGTTCGATTTCGCGTTGTCGCAGTTGCTGATTGGTCCCGCCGAGAATAATAAACAAAGCGCCCTGTGGCCCGGTCGTCACAGCCTGATCCCGAACATGATCGGGATGTTCCAGGTGAACCAGGATGGATCCAACAGCACGACCCCACTCGATCGACACCCCTTTAACGGCGTGGGAGTCAATCTCATCAGTGGGCCGAAGGGTGAACCGATTGTCGACAACGACTTCGATGGCCAGGCCGACGCGCCACTCACCATCAACGGCAACAAGTACAATTATCTGGATTTCAATCTCTCGCCGGTGACGGGGGTCAATTCCCTCACCCGGCAGCAGATCAATCAGTTTCTGCCCGCGCCCGATGTCGACTACACGTATCCGGATATCAACAACATCTGGCTGGCGCATTACGAAAACGTGCAGGTTAATCCGGGGGATCCGACCCAGGTGATCCCCGTACTGATCCCTTCGTTTCATCGACCCCAGTATCTGCGAACGACGACGGGGCCAGTGACCGACTGGGATACAAATTCCGCGTACGCCGCCCGAGTTTTGTGCCCCCATCCCGATCACAAGGTCTACGGTAGTTCGACTTGGTTCCGATTTGTTGGGACCGGCCTTGATGGACAACCTGGGAAGGCCAATGTCGACGATGATGGCGACGGCATCATCGATAACGATTCGGAAATCGGGTGGAAGAATACGGACGACGAGTTTCCATTCAAATCGAGCAGCGATTCCACGGTCCGTGATCCGAATGGAAATGGGACGCCGCGGGAAGTGGGAGTCTGGTCGATCAATGGAAAACCGAACAGCGTCAACGACCAGCGGCTGAAGAATTTCGAACTCCATGTCGACAACCGTCGATCGGGGATTCGGGACGGTGTCTGGATTGACGTCGGCGCCCCGATGTTCACGCTCCCCGATGGACGCAAGGCGACGTTTCTCGTCTCGTACACCGTGCTGCCGGCCGACGGACTGGTCAATCTGAATACCGCCGGCAATGTGGCGTCGCTCGCTTCGGGCGAGATGAGTCTGGCGTCTGCATTCATCTCGGCGTTCCCGATCGCCCGCTCGAACATCGGCTTTTCTCCATCGGAAGTGAATCCGTTCTGGGCGTTGACGGGGGATCCGCAGAATTCGATGTTCCTCTCTCCCCCGGTCAGTGCGGGGAACCCGTCGGCAGCCCTCGCGCAGCATCTCGCGTTCCAGAAATACAACTCGTCGTACCAAATGAACCGAATCGAGATGGCGAATCTCGAATCGATGTTCCTGTTGTGGGGCCGACCGAAATTCGACATCGCCGCCAATGGGTCGGCGACCATCAACTCGAAAGTCGAGGGACGCTGGGGAGAATTGGACGCTCTGCAGACAGGCTGGAACGGCGACCCCGCCGACCCCAACCGCTGGCTGGCGTTTCCCCGTCCGGGCAAGCGCGTCGCGTCGGCGACATCCACGTACTCGGTCGCCAACGCCGGCGACGACGATTACAACCAATTCACGGGTGTGGCATTTGACGGAAACAATCAACCAACCTACGCCGACATGCATCCGACGAACGCGTTGAAAGAGTACAACCTTCGCAATTCTCTCCGCTATCCGTTGGTCAACAACAGTAGCGGACTCGGCTCACAAACGTTATGGAGCTTTGGTCACCCCTCCGACTTTGTCGGCGGTGGGAACTCGGTCGGCCTGAGTGCGAATCAGTATGGGTACACCTCGACCCTGATGTCGAATCCGAACGATCCCCTCACCCCGCTCCGCTGGATTCAATACTCCCGCTACGGCGGCGGCAGCGTCTGGGGAAGTGCCCTGACGGGCCAACTGGTGCAAAACCCCAATCTGTTCGGCCTGCTCGACAATCCTTCCGAGATGATTGTGGACCGGCGTTACAAAGTCCCTGGCGTCGACCAGTTGTTCGCGCCAGATGAAATGTTCGCGCTGCACGCCAGCGTGGGAGATTACAACGCGGCCGGTGTCGGTTCCCGTTTGCGGCAACTCGCCCCATTCAACTTCGACTCCAGCGTCGCCGCCGCCACCATCCGCAAACGCTTTACCACCGAAAGCTGGGACCGCACCCAGCATTCGTTCCATCCCGATCCGCTGCGTCTGGATAACAGCAGCCCCTCGGGGAACTGGGAGTTCAACGCGAATATCGATGGCGACGATCGCCCCGAATTCCCGCCGCAGGTTTTCGCGGCCACCCCCGCGACCCAATCGGCAGCTCCCGTGCTGGATGCGCGCGAACCGTTCCGTAACGCGCTGCGGGCCGCGATCGGCGTTGAGTTGTACAGCACTCAATACAACGCCGCCCACGCGAACTCGTTGAACTACAACTTCGCCGCCGGTTACAACCGCCAGATGCGGCTGGACATCAATCGACTGGTTACGGTTGCTGGCCACAATACCACGGCACCGTTCGCCGAATTGCCGATCACGCAGCGGACCAGTGTTTCCCCCAACATCGTCGAAAACCCTGTCCGGTTCCGTCGCCTGACTCCGCACCCGGTCAGTCTGGCGACGACGGCGATTCCCCAGACGTATGTGCCGACTCAGCCCCCCTCGAATGCCAGTATGACGGCGTTCGATATGGAGTACTGGGCCCGTCGCGACCGCCAGCAGATGGCCCGCGACATTTACGTGCTGCTGTACACCCTGGGTGCCCCCGCGGCGTCAGGGAACCCGCTCTCCAAGAGCGGATTCTATCAGGAGTGGCAGTTGGTCGAGATGGCGCAGTTCGCGGTCAACGTGGTTGATGAACTCGACCCCGACGACGTGATCACCAAGTTTGAATTTGATGTCGATCTTTCGAATGGTTGGGATCGCGATGACAATCCCTACACCTCGACCGATTCGAAGGACCGCACACTCCCCTCGGGAATCGACGCGGTGGTGTTCGGTGTCGAAACGCAGTCGCTCACGCTCAGTGAAGTGATGTGCCTCTACCAGGCGGCCGCCCCGACTGGCGTCGATCACTCTTCGACCGCTTACAACGACAGCGCCTCGGCGAGCGCACATCGCTGGTTCACCCATGTGGAATTTCGAAACGCCAGCCCCTATCCGGTTCGGCTCGACATCGGAAGCTGGCGGCTGTCGGTGCATTCCCAGACGATTCCCGAAACGACCGGGGCCGTCAAGCAGACGGCTGAACTGCGGACGAGTGTGATCTTCAAGAAGAATCCCCGCGTCGCCAATTCGAACTTCATCGGTGCGGGTGATCTCTACACGATTGGCTCGATGGGGCGCGATGACCTGGCGCTGGACCAGTTCAACGACGCCAACGGCACCCCCGTGGTGCGGAGTGCCGACTTTCGCATGGACACTGACGACACGCTCGACGAGACGTTCACGCGGATTTCGCCGAACATCGCGGAAGCGACCACTCCCAAGAAATCGGTCGACGCCGCCCCGGGTTGCAGTCTCGATCTGATTCATAACAACGACTACAACAAGAACTATTATCAACTGTTCGATTACAAGTCGGGAACGACCGACGTCTCGAACGATCCCCAATCGCGGGGCTCGTTGTTGCGAGGGCCGGGACTGGATCCGACGCAGCCAATCAAACTGATTCTCGAACGGCGGGCGCATGGCGGCCGCGGTTCTCCCGCAGTCCGGGACGCCGCGTACGACGACGACAATCCCTGGGTGAAGGTCGACGAGTTCACCATTCAGCAGGCGGCACAATTGGTGATCGACAAGGGAGATTCGGGACTTCCCCAGGCGACGATCCGGAGCAACCTGCAAAGGCTGTTCAGCACCGAGCGGGATGTTCCCCTGGTGCGGAAGAAGACGTCGCAGTCGACTGGCGTGGCGGCGTTGCCCAATACCGTGGGTCAGCGCAACTCGGTCGCCGCGCCGCCGGTCGTGAATGTCTGGCAGCCTCACTTCGACCGCGACTTCACTTCGGTGATGGATCTGCTCAACATTCCGCTGTATGGGCCGCACCAGTTGACCGATCGGCTGGCGTTGAACAATCAGTTGCTGACGCAATCGGTCGACCCGGCCGCTGCGGGCGCGAGCGCCGCCGTCCCCCCGGCACCAATCGCCTACACCGCCGCCGCCAAATTACTGCAACCGACGCATCCCCTGAACATCAAGACGTTCGACAACCGCTGGCACCGGATTCTGGAGCTGCTGGAAGTGCCTTCGTCGACGCGCGACATGCTCGAAGCGCAATTCACGGCGGTCAATCGCGAATCGATCACGCGGGTTCCGGGGAAGATCCAGCTCAATTCGCTGGCGTATTCCGAAAACCTGCACGCCCTGCTGGACGACCCCAAGACCTTCTCGATCAGTTATGTCAACGGACAACCGATGATTTTGGACGCTCGCGAGAAAGGGCGTGACTGGTGGTTTGAATTCCTGCGGACGCGAGATGGGTTTGACCCGCTGACCGGATTGAACCTCCCTGGCTCCCCGGCCGCCCGGCCGTTCCGCAGTCCTTCGCACCCGGCGAGTCCGCTGTCGAACGCGCAGGTTCCGGAAAGCACCGAGACCTCTCTGTTGCGGCGGCTGGTCTATGATCAGACTGTCCCCTTGCAGGACCACTCAGCGGGACTGGCGACCGCGACCAATTACGCCGCCGTGGCGACGTCGTACCGCCGGCTGTTTGAGTCGCGGATTCAGAACGACGTCACCTCAAGTACGAACGAAGTCGATCCGTACGCCCGGCACCGGTTGTTGCGGAAGATCGCGAACAACAGCACCAACCGGGGGAACGTGTTCAACGTCTGGATCACTGTCGGATTCTTCCAGGCGCATCAACCCGACTCGACCCGGCCCGACTGGGTGGTGGTGGGGAAGAAACTGGACGATCAACCCGACCGCCGGGGATTCTTCGTGATCGACCGCAGCCTGCTGGAAGATGCGTTCGTTCCAAACACGACGAACCCCAATTTCGCCGGCACGTTCGACTTCCGGAAGTTCGTGCAGTACCGCCGGGTGTTGCAGTAGGAAGGGCGCCTGATCTTTGCGTTCTCCACCCGGTCGCGCAGCGACCTTCCCCCCCTTAGGAAGGGGGGGAGCCGCCTGCGGCGGCGGACGGTACGCGACGGCGACCGCGCGGCGGCGTGCGAAGCCGTGTCGCCAAAAAATGGGGCCACCCACAAGCCGAGCGTGCGATTTTTGCTCCTCGAAAGATCGCACACGAATTCATTTGACGAAATCAACCGCCGCGTCCGTCGGACGTGTTTGATGGGATCGAGTTGCATTTGCTTCGAGCGTACCATTCCACAAAAATCCGCTTATCGCATCATGGTCGGCAGATTCGTTCCGGAACAGTCGGTACTCAGCGGATCACCATAACGGAGCGAATGTTGGGGAATTCATGCGAGTTCAGTCCCATTCGTTGTCGCGAGAAGGGGGACGATTCCCGAAACGTAGCCCGCATTTTCCAAATGCGCGGCCCGCTGTGCGGGCGGCGGTCGAGAGACGTTCTGAGGGCAGCCCACGACGTTTACTGACTTGGTTGGCGAGTGGCCGACGTTCAACGTGCTGCCGAAGCGGCAGCGCCTCGGGCCGTTTGCATGGCCTCGGGGCGCATTTGTTCGCATCGGGCACACATCGGGGCAGGCACTCAGAGAGTGCCGCCTACGTTGATTCGGTCGACAGCCGAAGCCACGATAACACGGAGCGCCGCCGGGTCTTGGGTGAGTGGAATTCAATACTGAGACATTCGAACCTTGCAGCGGGACGTAATCGCGAAACTTCTGCGGCCGATTCGGTACGCTCTCTGAACAACGGTTCCTGTGCGAATTCTCCCGTGTTGGGTGGACATTCGCCAAGGCTGGCTATAGTATTCGTGTGTTCCGTATCGGGTGGCGCACGGCCCCCGACGAATGAGCGATTCCTGGGAAAACTTTCGCTTCAAGTCCGCGACCAACTGCCATGCATCTTGATGACGCCTGCCAATGGCTCGGATGGCCATCTGCCGACTCGATTCGGCATCCCGCGAATGCCGGAGCGGTGGTGTTGGTGGATTTGGCGCGGGCGAAGATCGCCGAACCTCTGCGGCGGTATTCCCCGCGGTTAAGTGTCGAGACCACCGTTCTGGCGATCGACGCCGACAGTCCGCAACCATTGGCGATTGTCTGCGAGTTCGCTTCGGGAACCACACCCGAAGTACTGCGGGAAGCGCAGCGTCTGGCGTGGAATTTCTCAAAGACCGGGCTGTTGATCACGCTGGAGCCCCATCGGTTGATCGCCTGGTCCTGTCTGCGGTCTCCCGACGTGTCGGAAGACGAGCTGCGCCTTTGTGAATTGAAAACGGATGTCGCCGCGACGCCCGAGCGCGGTTGTCAGCACTCCGTGCGGGAGTTGCTGCACTGGGTCAGCCTGATCACGGGAGAGTATGTCCGGAAGAAGCCGAATTTTTTTCGGAGTGACGAGCGGGCCGATCAGTTGCTGTTGAAGAATCTGCGTCATATCCGGCGGACACTCATTCAGGCGGGATTGCCCCGCGATTACTGCCACGATCTGCTCGCCCGGGTGATTTTCACGCAGTTCCTGTTTCACCGCAAAGACAGCCGGGGAGCCGCGTTTTTCAGTGAGACGGTACTCGCGCAGCGTTGCGGCGGGGCATTGCGGCGGGTTCATTCCGATCTCGCCTCCATTCTGTCCGACAAGTCCGAAACGTATCGACTGTTTGAGTGGCTTGACACGCACTTCAACGGGGATCTGTTTCCAGGGAAGAGTGACCAGAGCGAGAATGAGCAAGCCTCCGCCTGGCAGGCCGAACGAGACGCGGTGACGCCCGAGCATCTTCAGATGCTCGCCGAGCTTGTTTCTGGAACGATTGACACGCAGGATCGCCAATTGTTGTTGTGGCCCCGCTATTCGTTCGACACGATCCCGCTGGAGTTTATCAGTTGCGTGTATGAAGAGTTCCTGAACGAAGACCGCGACGTCAACAAGGCCTACTATACGCCCCCCTTTCTGGTCGACTATGTCCTCGACGCGGTGCTACCGTGGCAGGGAGATCGCTGGAACCTCCGAGTTCTTGATCCCGCCTGTGGATCGGGCATCTTCCTCGTCAAGGCATTCCAGCGGATCATTCACCGGTGGCGGCAGGCGCATGGCGGCCGTCCGCCGCTGGTGCGTGATCTCAAACCGATTCTCGCCAACAATTTCGTGGGCGTTGACATCAACCCCGACGCGGTCCGGGTCGCCTGCTTCAGCCTGTATCTGGCGATGGTCGACGCGGTCGAACCGCGTCACTACGTGTCGCGCGACAAGGTCTTTCCCAGACTCCGTGGCGAACGGTTGATCGCGGGGGATTTTTTCAACGAAGCAATTGCGGTGGCCAGCGCGGGAAATGGAACGCCCGCCTATGATCTGGTGATTGGGAATGCCCCCTGGGGCGAGGACTCCGTATTAAAAACGTCGGACCCCGCACCGGCGGAATCGGCACCGACGGAAAAACGACGGAAGAATCCGGGCGACTTAACCCATGCCCAACGCTGGGGGGGCCGGCAGGGATGGCCGATCGTCAATCTTGACATCGGACCGTTGTTCATCGCCAAGTCGCTGCAACTTGTGACGGAAGAAGGGCAGGTTGCGATGCTGCAACCGGCTCCCCCCTGGCTCTATTCGCGATCGGAACCGGCGGTTCAACTGCGTCACAAGCTGTTCA
>JAPLOC010000486.1:7827-8143 GCA_026692825.1 Planctomycetota bacterium
ACAAGCTCTTCACCGCGCATTGCGTCGACGAAATCACGAACTTGTCGGCGGTGCGACGGCAACTTTTTCACGACGTGATCGGCCCCTGTTGCGTGCTGATCGTCGGCCGCGCCGCGTGTGATCCCGCGACTGAGTTGTACTACTTCACACCGAAGCCCAGCCAATTTGACTCGGGCAACGGAGTCTTCTGCATCGAGCCACAGGACGTCGCACGATTGTCGCACGGCGAGGCACTGAGTGATTCGTTGATTTGAGTCATGTGGCGGGACGGATCAGGTCAGTTTTCCCCGTGAGGTGACGTCGGCAACTTGCTCAA
>JAPLOC010000487.1:0-10823 GCA_026692825.1 Planctomycetota bacterium
CGGTCCAGCCGTAGGGCATCGCTTCCGGACGGAAGCCCGCACTGGTGGGGCTGAACACACCGTTCGCATCGAACACGCTGTTGTACGGTACGTCGTCGGTGATAAAGCCGGCAGTGGCGTCGAATCCCGTTTGAATTCGGAAAGTACTCTGTCCCATCCCGGCGTACAGGAAGAGATTCGAGGCCCCGCCCGGGGTTCCGGGGGGCAGAGTGCCGCGGAAACCGAGTCGTTGGGCATTCCGTTCGCGGGTGTTCGATTGGAACGGGCCAGGGTCGGTTTGGGCGACGTCACGCGACTTGAAGACCGCTTCGGCGTTGCTGTAGAAAGCTCCCGCGTTGTTGACCGCCGTCGAATCGAAGATGTTTCCGGTCTGGATCAAATCGAGACGGGCGAGGGGGTCACCCTGGTAGAACGTCGGGGCGAAGGCGACGTCGCTCCACGTTCCCGTCGATTGTCCAGGATCGGTCGTCGAAGTGAACGAATCGTAGTAGATGTCGTTTCCGAAGTTTCCACCAAACCGGTTGTTGGTCACCTCGGCTCCCACGCCACCGCGACCGCTGGAGAAGAACCCGCCGGGGTTGGTGAATCCATAACCCCCGTCGCTGGTACCAACCCGCACAATCAGGCCGGTCGTGTTAAACACACTGTTCGTTCCGTTGCCTGTGACCGTGTTGTCGGTGAAGCTGAAGTCGACGCGAGGCCGAACGTTGGTCGCACCATCGGCAGCCAGAGAGGCTGCGGCCGAAGCCGTTTGATTCTGTGACGAAGACGACGTGTTGACCAGGTACACACCTTCGAGGAAGTTTTCCTGGATCCGGTTCCCCGCGACCGAAATCGCCAGACCGGATCGCGTTCCCCCCGGGGCCATCCGGTTCAGGATGTCGATGACACGACCGGTGTTTCGGCGAAGTCGAAGCGGGGCTGGTCGTTGAGAACCTCGATGCCGTCCCCGATGTTGGCGAATATTGTGTTCGAACTGATCGACCAGACGTTGATCAGGTTGGTCGTACTGCGGATGATGTTGAGGTCGATACCACCGACCCCCGTGGTCCCCGCGACACCCGCGCCGTTGCCACTGATCGAGTTGGCGGTGATCGTTCCGGTTCCGGGGGAGCCGATGACGATACCCGTCCCCTGATTGTTCTGGATTGTGTTGCCGTTCCCCAGCGTGCCGATGTTGAGGTTCGACACGGCGGCCCCGCTGATTCCATTGGCGAAGTCGTCGAAGATACCGGCACCGGCGTTGTTCGAGATCGTGTTCCGTTCCCAGGTTCCGGTGATGAACCGGGTGTCGTTCTCGGAGTTGATCGTCTCGATCAGCCGGATACCGTGGCTGCCGCTGCCGGTGATGATGTTATCTTCGAGGTCGGCCTGCAACTGACCGTCCGCTTCCACGTTGAGCAACACGCCCACTCCTCCCGAGTTGAGAATCTCGTTTCGGGCAAGGAGGTAATTGTTGACGTCGTTGTTGGCGTTGCGGACGTTGATCTCCACACCGACGCCGGGGTTGTTGATAATCCGGTTGTCGCTGAGGATCACGCCGTCGACCGTGGCCGTGTTCCGGCGGTCAAACACCATCCCCTGGGCACCATTATTGGCGACCAGATTGTTGCCGACGATCAAGGTGTCGATCGTGGTGTTGTTGTTGGCGAAGACCACCAGGCCAGCACCGGCGTTGCCGTCGGCGGGCGTGGTCTCGCTCCCCAGTTCATTGGAAATGATGAGCGAGTTGACCAGGGAAGAGGTCGCTGTCACCGGGATTCCCGAGTCGGTCAGACGGATGTCGATCGCTTGTCCGGTGTACGTTGTACTCCCCGCGAGAGCGGTCGTGTTGATAATCCGGTTGTTCGCGATAAACGCGGTCCCGGTCGCCGTGTCGAGCAGTGTGAAGGCGATACCCGCCCCCACATTGCTGTCAAGCAGCACCCGGTCGGTGGCCAGCGCCCCGCCGATGGTCAGGTCGAAGCTTCCCCCCGTCGCGGTCGCGGCGATTCCGAACCCACCGTTGTCGCTGATGATCGCATTGCTGATCACGGCGGTCGTGTTCGTGTCGATCATGTCAAACACCACACCGTCGGTTCCATTGGTGCGGATAATGTTCTGTTCCAGCAGGCTGACGTTGACGGTCGGAGCGGCGGCCGACGAGACCGACACGCCCGCCAAGGCGTTGTCAGTGATCGTGTTGCCACGCAACACCGCACTCAGAAGTGCCGAGTTTTCAGCACGCAAGCCCACACCGTTGCCCGTGTTGTCGGTGATGGTGTTCGCGTTGATATTCAGCAGTCCCGAACCGATTTGAGCCGAGTCTCGCAACAAGACGTTGATGCCATCGCCAGTCGATCCGGTGGCCGACCCGTTGTCCGTGATCGTGTTGTTCGCGATCCGGACACCTCCGATTCCGACGAACGAACTGTCCTGCATGTCGATGCTCACACCGTGCGATCCAGAACGGGTGATGCTGTTGTTGCTGATCGTGGCGCTTCGCAGTTCGCCCGTTCCGCTGCTGAGAATGTGGACGCCACTTCCGCCACCCAGACCCGAAGTCGCGACGAAGGTCGACGCGTTGGGCTGGCCGGCAACCGCTCAACTGATTTCCATTGATCGTGCCGTTGACCAGGGGATTCGGGTCGACGTCAATGTTCCACTGGAACGACGTCGTCGGGGTCAACGTGTCAAACGTCATGTCCAGCGTTTTGGAATTGTCGGCCACCAGCCAGGCGGGCGGGTTGGTCGTGCCGTTCACCGTGTTCAAACCCGCGGTGATCGCGGTTCCGTTGGCCGGGGCGAATGGCGTTCCCGTCGGCGGATTCGAGGTGTCGAAGACGTTGGTTCCGTTGAGCGTCATCGAGAACTCACTCAGATCGGGGCCACCGACCGCGGTCGAGTTTGTAATCGTGAACGGCTGTGTCAGGGTGTTGCCAACGAGCAGGAACGTCAGTCCCACCGAGCCGCCCGTGATCGTGTTGTTGGTCAGCGTCACATCGGCGACGGAGGCGTTCTCAATGTCAAGCCGCACACCGTCGTTCGTGTTCCCCTGGATGGTCGATGTGAGGACCGACAGATCTCCCAGCGAGGTCTCGGTCAGACGCATTTGAACGCCGTTGTTCCGGTTCGACGAGATGTCCGCCGTGTTGAGAACCGCGGTGATTCCTGACGCGTCCGCACCGCGAACCGTCACACCGTTGCCCCCATTCGTGCGAATGGTCGCGTTACGCAAGAGCGCGTCGATCGTCGAATTCCCCGCGGAGGAGAGCAGAACGCCATCGTCGGCGTTGCTGCTGAACGTATCCCCCCGGCTGTTGAGATTGACGGTCGCGCTGTCGAACGAACTGACTTTGAACCCGACCCCGTCGAATCCCGACGCTCCGCTGCCGGTCACGTTGACGTTGCGGGTCGTGAGATCGAGCAGCGAGGCGCCCGTGCTGGCGATGTCGATGCCGTTCTGCCCCGCGTCGGTCACGGTGACATTGGTGAGTGTTCCGGTTCCACTGGCGTTGGCGATCACGATGCCCTGCGTACCGGCATCGGTGATCGTCAGGTTGCGGCGGCTCCCGCTCCGGGAATCCGGAACGCCGAGACTTCGTTGTGGCTGGCCAGGGTGACCGCGCTGCCACCCAGATTGGTGATCGCGGGGAATGCGCCGGGGGAGAACCCGGGCAATACGAACGTACCCTGGGTCGAGGTGAACGTGTGCTGCAACCCGTTGCCCAGCAGTCGCTGCCAGTCGTTGAGGACGATGCCGCCATTCATGCGGGCGGTCGTGCCGTCGCCCCGTTCGACCAGAATGATGTCGACGCTCGAGGCGGTTGTGCTGGGGAGTTGGTTGAGCGGATGTTCGAAGCTGCCGTCGCCGCCGGCCGCCGCCAGATTGTTGACGTGGAACACCTGGATCGGCGTCCCGACCGCGCCGCCCGAACCACCGGTCCCGCCCGCCCGCAGCGCCAGAACGAAGTCGGTGATGTCGTGCGTCAGCACCATGTTCCGGTAGTTACGTTCCATCTGCTGGTACAGACGGGTCGATTGCGGCATCCGCTGGAACCAGCGGGGCGATTCTCCCGTCCCCATGTACCACGTGACCGAGGCGGTCAGGTTGGTTTCGAAGAAGGTGTCGTTGCTCCACCCAACATTGACCTGAAAGTCTTGCGTGATCAACGCTTCGATGCGGGCCTTGACGCCGTAGCCCTCGCCGATCGTATCGTCTCCCTGGAGGTAGTAACCCCCCGCGTAGGCCCGGATGCCGGCATCGGAAAACCCAGGGATGAGCGCACCGCCCACTTCAAAGTCACCGCCGCCAAAGTGCGACTGGTAGACCGAGTAGCGCCCCAACCCGATGTTGTTGCCGACGAAGAAGACGCTGCCGGTCAAATTCTGCTGCAAGGTCTTTGCGGACGTTTCGGTCGGCAGGTAGGCGTTCGCGCGAAAATCGAACAGGTTCCCCAGCGATTCGAAGCTGATGCCCCACTGGTCGTAATCGTTGGCCCCGTTGACATCGTGGTCATACCAGCCACCGATACCAAGGATCCGTTCCGTTTCCGGATTGAGCCAGCGGAACCCTCCCCCGAGGTTACCAATGAAATTCCCCTCGTAGGTGATGACCCCGCGAGGATTCGCGAAGAACAGGCTTTGATCCGGTTCCAGCATCAACGGCTGGAAGATACCGAAGGTCTGGTAGCCCTTCGAGTACCCGACTCCGTCGCCAATGTCGGACCGCATCTGGAAGTTGCGGTTACCGAACCGGTCGAAGCCGGAGGAGCCGTCGCCAGCCACCGCCCTCCCGGGCGCGTCCTGGGCGGCCGCTGAGCCGGCCAGCAAGCCGGCTGCCATCATGGCGAGGCAGGGCACTGCGCGTGCCTTTTTCATGAGTTGCTCCAGCCGGTAGCGAAGGGGAGAAATCATGGCAACTGATCTGGGGAGGGACGGGACGGGTGGGACCGCGACGCCGATGGCAACGCGTTGATTTTTGACGCTCGAATCAATTTTTCGACCTTTCCGGCTTGTGCTGATCAGTGAAACTGTGCCGATTGTGCCTGAATTCGCGAAAATGCCTGCCGTAGGGGTGGCCCAATAGTGGCCCCAAGACTCCCAAACACCCCAGATTGTGACGCAAATGCCACTTCTCCTGCGTCACGCAGCCGAGAACAAGGCATTTTCAAGCAACAGCCCGGTTTCACGCGACGGTAGATGCCACAGGCGGCAACTCCGGCCCCCAAGGAGAGTTGACCAAGCGGCGGTCAAAGCGCTAGTCGCCTTAAGACGCGTTCTTTTCCCGATCTTTTCGTGTGTTTCGTACCTTTCGTGGTTCCCAATCGCTTCTCACGCCGTGAGCGAGCGATTTGACGCTGAGCCGGATGATTACGCGTCTGCGATAACCGGGCCCGTTGTTAGTTCGCGGTTTGACGGACAAGGGGAACCACGAAAGGCACGAAACACACGAAAAGACTACACGAAAATACATGCCGTCGTGTCATCCTGGACTTGTCGAGCGGACGGGGGCTGGAATTTCTTCAGCCACACACCAGGAGTTAATACAAATGTATATTTGTGTGATTTCAAGATCGCCGCCCGCGTTTTCCGGGCGATTGTCGTGACGGCGTTGCCCGCCTGTGCCCGGACGGTTATACCTCGAAAATCTGCTGTCTCCGGTTTCGACGGGATCCACCCTGTCGTTGGCCGGTCGGCGTTTCCTCTTCCACGACTCAAGGCACTCTGGCCCCATGGCCTATTACCTCGAAGCGATTCTGCTTGGCATTCTCCAGGGAATCGCCGAGTTCCTCCCCATCAGTTCCGACGGCCACCTCACCGTGTTCGGCAAGATCCTGGGGGAACTGCTCGGAACCGGGGGTTCCATGAACCCCGAAGAAAACCGCCGGCTGTTGCTGATGGTGATTGTCCTGCACATCGGCTCACTCGCCACATTGATCGTGGTCTTCTGGAAAGACCTGCTGGACCTGCTGAAAAAGCCCAAGCTGGTCGGGTGGATCCTGCTGACGACGGCGATCACCGCCATCATCGCGATTCCGTTCAAGAAACAGCTCGAATCGATGTTTGATTCCCCCACGATCGCCGCCGTCGGGTGGTTGATCACGGCGGCGTTTTTGTGGTTCGCCGAGCGGATGAAGAACAACACCCTTAAACTTGAGGATCTGGGCTGGAAACAGTCGGTGGTGGTCGGCATCTTCCAGGCGATCGCTCCGGTCCCAGGGATTTCGCGCTCCGGGACCACAATCACGGCAGGCCTGCTGACAGGTCTCGACCGCGAGTCGTCGGCACGATATTCATTTCTGATCGCGATGCCAGCAATCGCGGGGGCGGCGATTCTCGAGATCGTGAAGCCGCTGGTGGAAATCTTCCTGAAGGGAAAGCCGGCCGCCGAGGCGTTTCCCGGAACCGACCTCAGTGTGGCGGGTTTGGCACCACTTGTTGTCGGGGCGATCGTGTCGTTTCTCGTCGGCCTTGTCGCGCTAAAATGGCTGATTCAGTTCATTGTGAAACGTGGCATGAACTGGTTCATCATCTACCTGGTGGTGATGGCGACTTTGACACTCCTCTGGCAGGCGATCGCGACGACAGTCACGGTCCCCGTTTGATCGCACGGATTCCACAACCGGATTGGGGATTGCAATCCCCACGTGTTCCGTATCCCCGACTCCCGGTTGTACCCTAGTCTTTCGGTCGAATGGACGTATTCGCCGATGTCGGTCGACTTCACAGTGAAGTTCATCTCCAGCCAAGGAATCCTGCCAATGGCTCAGCAATTGCAATTCACCTGCGACGGTTGTGGCCGCGAACTCACGTCGTGGTCAGATGGCAATCCGTACTACATGGATGACTCGGGGCAGAAACAGTACGCGTACCATCCCGACCATGAGGGATTGGCGCGCTGCATCGGAAACGACGCAGAACACCTGTGCCTCAATTGTGGACTGGAATTCAAGGTCGATTCCCGGTTCCCGGCTGCAGCGTGTCCTGATTGCCAATCAACCGATCAGGTTGATACCTACGAACTGGATGGACGCCCCTGTCCGTTTTGTAAGCGAGGGATTTTTCGATTGGATCCTGGCGCGATGGCGATCTCATAGTACCCGACCAGCGTCCTATCCTCTGATTCAAAGCTCCGTTTCTGTGTCATTCCGTGCATTTCCGTGGCACGACTTACCGTATCCGGATACTTGAACGGCAACTTCCGCCGACCTAGTTTTTCGCTGCCGGAATGACGGCGACTTCGTGGGAAGTGGCGTTATTCTTGGCGTTGGAATCCTTGCCGGTCTCCACCGCGTCGACGGTCGCCACCTGATGATACTGCAATAACGCTCCCTGTTCGAAATAGACGTTCTTGATCGCCACTTCATATTCCGTGCGCGCCAGAAAATACCGGCTCTCGGCGTCCGACAGTCGCCGCTGCGCGTCGAGTCGGCGATCGAGCTGCTCGATCGTCTGCCGATCGTTGAGCTTCCGCGACTCCAGCGACTCCACCAACTTCTTCGCCGACCGGTAGCGGTTCAGTGTGGTCTGACAGACCGTCCACGCCCGTTCCGATTCCGCGAGGGAACCACTCAGGTCATGCACGATCTGCCGTTCTTGTTCGTACAGTACCGATTTCTCCCGTGCCAGCAGCAGCTCGGCCTGATGGACGGCGGCGTGCGCCCGGCGGAATCCAAGGGGGACATCAAGTTCAAACCCGAGTTGCCACTCCTGAAAGTTCCCCGTCCCCAGGTTTTCCCAGGCGCTGTTGAACTGTCCGAAGTTCCCGGAATCCCCCGCCAGATCCTTCCCGAAGCCGCGCCATCGATAACGCCCCATCGCGTCAAATGTCGGTTTCAGAAAGCTCTTCGAGGCGGTCAATTCCATCTGCCGGCGTTCCATCCGCAGTCGCTGACGTTTCAATTCGGGGCGTCCCGCCATCGCCAGTGAAATCGACGCGTCGTAATCGAGAACGAGTTCCGCCTGCGCCGGCTCGTCACTGGGACGGAGCAGTTGCCCCTCGGTGATCGGCAGACCAATCAGCAGGCGTAGCCGTCGCTCGGCGACCTGCAACCCACCCGAGCCCCGAAACGTTCCCCCCGAAGAGCCATTGAAGGTCCGGGTGCTGTCGTTCTGTTTGCCCGACAGGGCGTTTTCGACTTCTTCCTGAAAGCGGAAGTACTGCTCCTCGGCGAGCGCCCGGCGGTCGTCGGCGGTGATCCCGCGGTTGGCCGCCTCTTCCACCGCCTGCCACACCGCCAGACTCTTATCCCGCGCTTTGATGCGCGCGTCGAGGTCACGGTACGCGAAGTACAGATCCCAGTAGGCGTTGGAGACGTTCGACAGATAGTCGCGAACCCCAATTTCGAAGTCGGCCTGGCTGATGCGGGCGTTGGCTCGGGCGACCATCACGCCGTTAATAAATCCGGGCGTTGAAACCGGGCCGGCGATGCGGTTGAACTCCACACCCGCCCGTTGTAACAGAGGCTGGCGAAACTCCATTTCGATGTTCGACTGCCACGCTGACGCAAAGAAGTTTCCGGGAGCGTTGTTGGCGTTGTAGTCGGTGAAGTTGCGGACGGTGAGCTGGGTTCCGGTCGCCGCCGTCTTTTGAAGCTGGGTCTGCCAGGTGTGCAGATCCTGCTGGAACAGACGGGTTCCCCCTCCCAGAAAGTTGTTGTTGATCGCCCGGTCGTTCTTTTCAAATCCCCCCGTGGTGTTCCATTTGGCGTCAAATTCCGAGAGCGCCGCTTGGACACCGAACCGCGGGTCCGATTCCACAATCGACGGCTCGAACTTGGTCGTCACGCGGTCGGGACCATTCAACACCAGCCCCCCCAAGTCCCGCAGCACGGTGGAATTCGCGAGCGCCAGTTGAATGGTCTCGTCGAGGGAAATGTCATGGAAATTCTCGGGGCGGAGATCCTGTTCGGCGATCGTGTGAGGACGACGGCCACTGTCGGCGCAAATGTGTGGCTGGTCCAGTTCCTCGGGTTCGAGGTTCAGCAATCCCGTGGAAACGACGGTGCCCTCGCTGGAGTCGGGAGCGACTTTTGCCGACTCGCGTCCCGTGGAAAGGCAACCCACCAGACCGAGCAGTGTGGGGCAGACCACAAGTCGTGACCAGCGTCTGAGCAGACTCAATAGTCGTTCGCGTCTCGACAGATGCGGGCGCATTCGTTCCACGGCGCGGATCAGCCCGTTCCGTGCGGGGGCTGGTACGAGTGCAGTTCGCGGAGCCATGCGGGCAATTCCTGTCGAATCGATGAGCCTCCGGACAATCTCTCCGCCGGATCACTTCTTGATTCGACCCGATGCCCCCAAAAACTGAGGCACAACCGATACGGGCGGAATAGCACGGCAACAGAACCCATAGTTCCCATTTTTGCAAACCACGCAATTTGTGCGGACCGCCGACGCTGCGCAAATTGACGTCAAGGGGTAGTGAAGTGTGGCGTTGCTGCACGAAAGACACTCGACAGTGTGGCCGATACGACGTCGATCCAGAGCCGCGCACGAACAGACGCCGGTTCCCAAGCGAGTGGCTGGAAACCGGCGTCTGAAACGCGATTGCGAAATTGAAACCCGTGACCAATATTCAACCGGTCACGGGAGGTTTCAGGAGTGTGCTTCGTTCGAAACCGGACTACACAAAGTTGACCGTGTAGTTGCGCGAACTGGTCGCACCCACGGTGTCGGTCGCGGTCACGGTGAACGAAATTGCCCCGGGGACATCGGACATGCCGAGCACCTGAACGATGTCTCCGATGATATTGATCCCAATGTTCGCGAAATTATTCACGACATTGCTGAGGCTCATCACATGGGTACCCGTTCCACCGCTCGCCAGAATGAACTGCTGGTACTGTTGCGACTTGAAGCCACCTGGCAATGTTGTTGGGGTGATATTCAACGGCGTGCTGATGGTCACCGCGAAGTTCTGCGCAGCGAACGCCCCCAGGGGGTCTGTCGCGCGAATCGTGAACGCGAACGTCCCCACGTCTGTCGGCGTACCGGCCACTGTACCGTTCGCCGGATTCAGGTTCAATCCGGTTGGCAACGAGCCGCTCGCGATCGTGTAGGTCAACGCTCCCGTACCACCGGTCGCCGCCACCTGTTGACTGTAGCCGGCGAAATTCTGCGTCCAGTTTGACAGGGTCGCGGTTGTGATGTTCACCGGCCCGGCGACAACAATCGTGTAGTCCTTCACTCCCGTCGCGCCCACCGAGTCGGTCGCCGTCACGGTGAAGTTGAAGGTGTTGGCGACGGTCGGTGTGCCGCTCAGAATACCGGTCGTGGAATTCAGGTTCATGCCGGTCGGCAAATTGCCGCTGGTCACCGCGAATGTCTTCGCACCCGTTCCCCCCGTGGTTCCCAGTGTCTGGCTGTAGTTGAACTGGTTCTGCGTCGCGTTGGGCAGTGTCGCGGGAGTCACGACGATGGCGGGATTGATCACCACCGTGCGACGGTCGGTGTGCCACTCAAGACGCCGGTGTTGGGATTCAGCGTCAATCCGTTCGGGAGCGTTCCCACCGTGACGGCGAACGTCGAAGCCCCGGTTCCGCCAGTGGTCGCGATCGTCTGGCTGTATCCCGACTTGCTGATCGTCCAATTGGCCAGCGTCGCCGTCGTGATGCTCAGTGTCGAATTGATCGTGATGCTGTAGGCTTGCTCGTCGAACGCACCGACCGTATCGGTCGCCCGGAGGACGAACACCGAGGTGCCCGCCGCCGACGGTGTTCCGGCGATCGTGGACCCGACCAAATTCAGACCTGCGGGAAGAGTTCCCGAGGCGACCGAGATCGTCTTGGCACCCGTTCCCCCGACGGTCGCGATCGACTGATTGTATCCCGTGCCCGATG
>JAPLOC010000487.1:10864-27413 GCA_026692825.1 Planctomycetota bacterium
CGACGCGCCAATCGTGTCGGTCGCCTTGATCGTGAAGGCGAAAGTTCCGACAGCGGACGGGGTACCACTCAGAACACCGGTTGCCGAATTCAATGTCAGCCCGGTCGGAATCGTGCCGGTTGACAGGCTGAACGTCAATACTCCGGTTCCGCCCGTGGCGACGACAGGTTGCAGGTAGCCCGCGAAATTCTGGGTCCAGGCGGGCAGAGTGGCGGTGGTGATGAGGACCGGGGCGTTAATCGTCAGGGAGTACGCCTGCGTGTCGGTCCCGCCGTTGGTATCGACCACCTTCACGGTGAAGTTGGAGATCCCCGAAGCGGTTGGCGTCCCGGAAATCAACCCGCTGGTCGGATTGAGAGTGAGGCCGGCCGGCAGCGATCCCGCACTGACCGAGAATTGCAGTGGTCCGAAGCCGCCGTTGGTCGAGATGACCTGGGAGTAGCCGGCGAGGTTCTGCGTCCAGGCAGGCAGTGTCGTCGTGACGATGTCGATCGCCGCGAACCGTGACAGGATCAGCGTTGGTTTCTGAGCGAACGAAGTCTGTGCCGCCGAGCCGGCGATCGTCGCGCCGTAGATCACCGAGGGACCGTTGAAATTGGTCTTCGATTTCGCGTTCGCGGTACTCAGCAACAACGTCCCGCCACCGCCGGTGACGGGGGCACCCGCGAAGCTGAATTGGGCCAGACCGTTGAAGTTGGTCACACCAGGAAGAGCGGTGTTCTGCTCGAGGTTGACGAGATTGTTCTGGCCGGCGGAGACCGTCACAAACGTGCTGGCAAACGTCGAATCATCGACATTCAGAGTGCTGTTTCCGGACGGGCCGACGTTAAACGTCGCGGGCAAAGTAAAGGTCGAATTCGTGACTGTGGTCACGTTTCGCCCCAGGCTCGCGTCCACCGTGGTGGCACCGGTGATCAGGGTATTCTCAAGCGTGATCGTGTCGTCACCAGCAAGTGAGGAAATCACGACCGACCCACGGACCAAGCTGTCTTTCATCAGAAAGGTGTCGCCGCCGCTCCCCTGCAGGGTGACGATGACGCTACCTGGCAACGTCGCTCCCTTGCTGTCGATCGTGACGACCGACCGCTCAAACCCTGTGAAGCTTGAGAGGAAGTCGACGTAGACGTTGAACCGCACGTCGCTGAATTTGAAGCTGGCGGGACTGGTCGACCCGTTGACCGTGGTGTTGGCTCCGGGAGTCACCAGGAAGACTGACGGGTTATTCGAATCGGTCGAGATCGTGACGTCGCGGTTGCCGTTGGTGTAACCGGTGACAAACAGGCTGCCACTGAGAATCTTGGCATCGATATTGGTGGCGGCCAGCAGCACGCGCGATTCCAGCGGCTCCAGGCGAAGGGAGAATCCGTTACGCTGCCGAGCGGCGGGACGGGGGGCGCGAGTACGCCGGACGAGCGATGACAGAAACGAAACCGAAGGTTTCCAGAAGACAAACGCCATGTGTAGACCTCAGAAGTGCGAACCACAGAAGTAGAAACTTGGTATGGCTTGCAAGACGTCGAGCGGTTTTACCCAACCGCCCGGTCCCCCTCGTCTTGAGGTCCATCGCCGCGACCTTGTCCATGCTCCGCAGTCGCCAAACCAAACCCAGCTTATTCAGAATACCACGCAGGTGGCGAAAGGCAAGTTCTTTTGCCACAAAATCTACACTCATGTACAGATACGGGGGTGCCGCGTGACGATTATGCTGAATACGGCAGTTCCTCCAGTTCCCGTTGAGTCCAATCAACCCCCACCAGGTCACGACGCCATGCCCCGCCCGAGTGTCCGCTGGCTATGCCGGCCCAATGTCCGTCGGCCCATTGTGGGACTGGTAGCGAGGATCGCAGGGATCCTTCTGTCTGTGGCAGTCACCACACCCGTCATGGCCGACGACGCGGGAGATCGGCTGGAAGCGTTTACTGGGGGACATTCGGTGCAGGATCAAGGCGATGCCCAAGACGATACTCTGGCTCGCGGCAGGAAACTGCGGTTGATGGGACTAGACTCGCGCGACGGTCTCGGGGAACGGCCGCTGCGGACGGCGATTCAGAACTACGCTAAGCCACTCCTGACTCCGGATGGGTCGGCGGTGGTCTATTCCGACCACTTCGCGGGGAAAGTGTTTGTTGTGGACTGGCGGAGTGGGGAGTCGCGGGAATTGTGTGCCGGCTTCGCGCTCGACGTTTGGGCCGACCCGGTCGCCGGGACGACCTGGGTCTATCACGCGACCCGCACGAAACCGCTTGAGAACTACATTTATAAACAGGTCCGCCGAACGCGGATTGACGTTCCGTCAAAGTCGGAACCGGTGTGGGACGCGACGCAGATCGGCCCCGACAATTTCCAACTGTCGGCCGACGGGTTGCGGGCCGCAGGAGAGTTCCCCTGGCCCGACGCGGGGGTCGCTGACCTGACCCGGGGGAAGTGGAAGAAGCGGGCGACCGGCTGCTGGGCCTCGCTGGCTCCCGACAACAGCGGCCTGTGTGCCGTCTTCGATGGTCCCCATCGGAACTGGCAACTGCGGGGAAACGACCCCAACCGCCAATGGATTGTCAATCTCAACGCCGCCCCGGGGATGGATGGCCACGAAGTGTTTCACCCCCGATGGTCGAACCACGTGCGTTATCTCACCGTGACAGGTCCCTATGCGGTGAAGGGGGCGTTGAACTTCATTTCGGGGGGTGGCCCCAAAGTCGAAGTTTTAATCGGCCGACTTTCTCCTGAGTTTGACAAGGTGGAACGATGGTTGCAGGCGACTTCCAACACCCGGGGAGACTTTCACCCCGATCTGTGGATTGCCGGGGGAGAACAAAGCAGTGTACCCACGGCGATCGCGGGAGAACCGTCGTCGCAGCAAGCCACTGAGTCGACCGGCGATCTCTCGCACACTGTCTTTGTTTGGCGCGACGCCCGCTCGCAAAACCAGGTGGGTGGGAAGGGTGACGTTCCGGAATCGTGTCAGGTCGAACCCAAGGGGGCGGCACTGTTCGATCGACACTTCGCGATGCACCTTCGCGGCGGGATGTTTGTCGCGAGTGGTGCCGCGCCGGCGGGATTGAACCGATGCGACTCCACTGGCCAATACGCACTCTCGTTTGTCGTCACCCCCGAGTCGATCGGCAAACAAGGCATCGGCGCTGTTTTGGCCATCGTGGACCCCAAAGGACCTGTCGGCGACCTGGGGGGCGCTCGGCCTCACGCAGTGACAATCTCGTATCAGGCGGGCGAACTGCGGATCTGGTTTCAGGGAGATCTGGTACGGAGGGAACGGACCGAACTCGCCAGCCCGGGGCGCTGGAACGGAGCCGAGCTGCGGTTTGGATCGGAAAAACTGACCGGCGACGGTTGGCGCGGACGGATTGAACGGGTTCGACTGGAGGACCGGTCCGCCGACAAATCGGTCCTCGCGGCCGATTACCAACGGCTCACGGCCGACCTCTCTCAGCGCCGGCCGCTATCACAGTGGAAAGTCCGTGGGACAGTCAGGCAATCGACCCCGATTCCCACGATGGAAGCGATCGCCCCTTATCGTCGGGCGTTGATCTTGCACGACGTCGACATTACCGAAGTCTTGCGGGGTGAATTGCCAACGAAGCGGATCCTCGTCGCGCGGTGGGGATTGCTGGACGGCAGACCGGTAAAGGGGGCCGATCCCGAGACTGGCGAGACACTCGAACTGACGCTGGAGTCACTCGGGGGACACCCAGAATTGGAATCTGAGCGGCAGTTGATGGAAACCGAAGACGTCGATCTCCCGGCGTTTCTCGATGTGGGGCAGGTGCTGGAGTGACTCTGGAGTGCGGGGTCTTGTCCCCGCCTTTCGTTCGTCCTCATTCCATCTCCCGGCAGGCAGGAGGACGAGTGTGACGGTTGTGGGCTGACGTCGTCGGTGAGCGTCTGGGTGACGTGGCACCGACTGGGTCGTTCGCATGGCGCCGGAGCGGTCTTGTTTGCATCGAACGCACAGCGGGACAGGCACGCAGAGAATGCCGCCTGTTGTGATGATAGACTCCATTCCCAGTCATTGAGGAACCGTTACTTGTACGACAGCCCTGCGAATTCCACCCGGCGCACGTCGAGCCTCACGTTGGAGATGGTGTAATCCTCCCCCGTTCCCGGGGGCCAGGCGCGAGTGTCGTTGTCGAGAGTCATGCGGAATTCAAACGCGGGGACTGGACCGTTGCGCGCGGCGCTGGCGTCGAAGGCCAGACCGGTCGCTTCGCGATGTTTGTTGTGCAGCAACCGCCGCATCATATCGAGCAGTGTGCTATTGCTGAGAATCTCGGTCGTGAATAGCGCGTCCTCCCCTTCGGGCTGAAAGTTGGAGCTTGAGGGATCGATGACGGTTTCGGTCTGCTTTTCCGGGGCAGGAGTCAGTTCCAACGTGCGCATGTTGAGAATGTCTCCCCGGTCGAGGTAGCTGACCCGGGCGTTCTTCACAAAGAACCCGACCGCCTTCGGATCGCCAGCCGACTTGGAGAGATCGAGGAAGATCGCGCCGCGGTAGCCGACAATTTCCGTCTGGTCTCCCTGCACGACGAGAGCGGTGTTTTCATCGATCCCCAGACCATGCGGCACCTGATGATGCTGGGTCACCACAAGTGCCCGGGCGAATCGTCCGCGGATGATGAAGTGCTGATCGACAAACCACTTCGCGTCGAGAAACCCCAAACCCGGCGCGGTTTCCTTTCCCAGCGTGATCCCCTGTTCGAGGACACGCAACTGACTCTCGACCGATCGGCACATGATCTGACTCATGACCGCCGCCCCGGCACTGGTGCCGGCGATGACTCCTCCCGCGTTGTACACATGCCAGACGGCACGCAGTGCGGGGGTCTGCTCTCCTTCCGATGTCAGCAACGCCTGCATGATGCGGGCCTGCTGACCGCCGGTGAAAAAGACTCCGTGCGCCGACCGGATCTGCGCGACGACCGCCGGATCTCGAACCGCCTCGTGAACATCGACCGGCGCGTTTTGAATCGCAATCGGAACGAGAAACGCGTCGGCACCATACTTGTTGAGTGCCGCGATCGAACGAGACCCCGACACCTGCGGATAATAGGCCGCTGTCGGAAAGACCGCGATTCGCGGGCGGATTTCTTTCGACTCACCCGTGGCGACCGCGTAGTCGTGAGCCGACTTCACAATGCGGCTCCAGACGTCGACGTTATCGAATCGCAGTCCCCCCCCGACGATCACCAGCGTTCCCTGGGGATCAGGAGTTCGACTCGGGGATTCGGGTGCCTGACCCCAGACCGCAGAATCGCCGACGAGACGCCATGCGACCGCAACCAACAGCAGCAGGAGTATCCGCGAACAGAGTGGTCGCATCGAATCCGCCTGGAAACGGGGAGAATCGGAACCGGTTGGCGACGTGTAGGATACTCAGTTTGGCAGATTGACGCTATTTGCCGTTCCTGGACCGACTTTTGACGAGAACTTCTGATGCGAATTCCTGGCCAGCGAATCAAACGAAACCGCCTCGTGCAGACCGATCGCTTTGTCGTCGCTGTGGAAGTCGAAATGGTGGTGCCAGTCGACGATCCCAGTGAGCCGTGTTACGAGGCAGAGACGGTCGCGTTCCTTCGCGCGATCAAAGAACACGCCGACGCCGGGGATGTTTCGTGGTTGCTTGAGCGGGGCAAGGTCTACGAGCTGGTCGGCACGGTCTAGTCCCGAGTTCCGGAGGAGCGAATCACTCCAAAACAGTAGACTCTGTTCTGTTGATGTTTCGCGAAGGAGAGCCGCCAAATTTCTGTCCGGGAATTTTCAACTACTTTTCAATCTCACCGCCACGACGAGACAGCGGTCAATGATCGAACCACCTTTTGCGGCAGGGAATACGCCGAAGACACCCACATTTCCGATTGGAAACATTGGAGTGCATAACTATGGCTGACCTCGAACCTTGCGTCTATTGCGGGATTGAAATTCCCTCAAAGGCTCGAAAGTGCCGCCACTGCGGGGAATGGCTCAATGAGAGAGACCGGGCCAAGCGCGTCGCAGATTCCGACCCGGGACTTACCGGGATCGAAGTGGTACTCTTCAGTTTCCTCTTCTTGGTTGTGCCGCTCGCAAACATTATCATCGCCCACATCCTCTACAAGATGTGGGCAACGACATCAATTAAGAAGGCGAAACAGATCAACTCGCTGTCAGTCGGTTGTTTTGTAATTCAGTTCGTTACGGTGTGTGTAACTGCGACTGTTGTTTACGTTATCACGAGTGACTTTGGTCGTCGCTGGTGATCAGGCGCATTCGCACTTAATCATCGATCCAAGCCACATTACGTACTTTCCACGTGTAGAACGCGTTGCGGCGGCTGTGGCGTATACACTGCACCGTCAGGGTGAACCCTTGGATGTGTTTGATGGGAGATCGGGGCCGAGTCTTCGCTGACGCTTCAGGCTCTTAGTTCGCTTCGTTCGCAATCCGGTTGTAGGTGAACTGAACTCCCCGTGCGAAGCCGGCACCTTTCGGGGGTTCTCGCAGTCCCCCCTTCAGTTCTTCCGCGGTGAAGAGCCGGGTGATGCGATCTGTCACCTGCAGACTCACGAAGCTCCCTTCTCGCGTTTCCAAAAGGAACGCGGCATTGGTTTCGGGGTCGTACTCACCCGACACAGAATCGCGATGCAGGAGCAGCCCGCTCCCCGACCTGCGATCGGGAATCTCAGTGAATTCGAGTCCTTTCGCCCATCGCTGCGCCTGGTCGAGATCAATCTCCCAGACTTTCATGTCAATCGCCTGGAGTGCCGAAGTGACGGCACCATCGCGCGATTTGTACTCAATTGCCATCAGATCGACGCCGTTCTGTTTCATCCATTCGCCCAATTCCGCGGAACCCGCCGCCGTGCGTTCTTCGCGAATGCTCTTAGGCCAGCCCGGAGTCGCGCCGGTGTCGAGATCCATAAACAGAGTGCGATAGCGGGCCGTCTCTCCCAGGGGAGACAAGACCATTCCTGCGACTCCCCCTTCGATCGTGGGATTCTTTCCCAATCCCGGTTCCGGGAGCGGCTCTTCCTTCCATTTTGGCAAACCGACCTGTTGGCACTCCTTTTCGGAAACGAACTTCTCCGCGTTCTTCTCCCACCAGTCCTGCCAGCGTATCGACTGATCCCGAAACAGGCGGACCTGGAGCGCCTTGCCGCGCAGATCCCGCCGCAAATGGACTTGGAATAATCGCCAATCATCGAAATCGTGGCGGGTCAGTTTGTGGAGAGCGCCGATGATCTCGCGCACCGACCGACCAAACCCAAAGTCCATTCCCCGGTTCTCTTCATTGAGGTCGTTCTCCTGCATGAATTTCAGAAGGTCTTCATCGTTGACGGTCATCCCGTAATCGCTGTTGGCCGAAACCAGCGTTTTGGGAATCGCGCGAATCAACGCGGGGACGGCACGGGGATCGCCGATCGCGCGCAGCACAAACCCCAGTTGTCGGAGCATCTGGTCATCGGTCGTGCGATCGAGTTCTGCACAAATCGCGGGAACCGCCTCGGCACCGATGCCGGCGAGTTCCTGCAAGCGGGCGCACCAGAGCGGCGTGTCGGCGGTGAATTTGAGCGTTCGCAGTTCGACGAGAATTTCAGTCGCCCGGTCGTCTTCTGTTTCGACTGCGACCTTCTGTAGCGCGATACGCTGATCGCCGCGTTGTGCCAAAGTTTGCGCCGCATCCAAAGGGGTCACCACCAGGAATGACAGGACGACGGTTGCCAGCAGGATCGCGGGAGGAGGCATCGTGGAACACCAAACGATGGCGGATGAGAGAGAATACGTTTTAAAGACGCCGGGCGGGTCCGAAATTGTCTAGGCCGAGACCGCCATGTGGGACACCCAAAGAAAAAATGAAGCCGGGAGACGCAGGATCGGTGGGGCAGGGACCGAAACGCATCATCAACCGGCTTCAACTACATTCTAGCTGCGGTGGCGTGGATTGCAACAACCAATTCCACCGATTTGCCAGATTATTCCAGAATAATCTCCTTGACCGTCATTCCCCCCGGAATCATGGGCAGAACGTGTTCCTGATAGGGGCACACGACATCCAGCAGGAATGGCCCGGGGGCCGAAATCATCTCGGCAATCGCCGCCGGCAGTTCCTTTTTCGAACGCACCTGACGCGACTGAATCCCATATCCCGCCGCGATTTGCGTGAAATTCGGGTACGTGACCCCAATCTCTCCCGAACCCTCGCCCCGGGCTTCGGGATGATCCACCGGGCCAAGGTACGTGTGCGCCCGGTTCCCCGCGTGGAACCGATCTTCCCACTGGACCACCATCCCCAGGTGCTGATTGTTCAACACGAACATCTTCACCGGCAGTTTCTCACAGACCAGTGTCGCCAGTTCCTGGATATTCATCTGGAACGAGCCGTCGCCATCAATGTCGATGCACAACTTCCCGGGATGGGCCGCCTGAACCCCCATGGCGGCGGGCAATCCGAACCCCATCGCCCCGAGTCCCGAACTGCTCATCCAATGGCGCGGCTTGTCGAACTTGTAGAACTGGGCCGACCACATCTGGTGTTGACCCACCCCCACAGCGATATACGCGTCTTTGCTCGCCGTCTGGCGGTGCAGCTCCTCAATCGCCGCCTGGGGAAGAATCGAATCGTTCCCCGGATCGCGGTAACTGAAGGGGTGTGCCGTCCGCCATGCGTTGATCTGCTTCCACCAGTCGTCGATCTCGGGGAGATCGTCGTCGGTGATCGTCTCGTTCAATGCCTGCAACACTTCGCGCAGGTCGGCGATCACAGGAATGTGCGCTTCTTTGTTCTTGTGAATCTCAGACGGATCGGAATCGACATGCACAATCTTGCCGTGGACCGCGAATTCCGACACCTTGCCGGTCACCCGGTCGTCGAACCGCACCCCGAATGCCAGGAGCAGGTCGGCATCGTTGATGGCGAAGTTGGCGTAAGCCGACCCGTGCATCCCCAGCATGTCGAGCGATTGCGGATCGCTCCCCGGAAACGCCCCCAGCCCCATCAACGTCATTGTGACGGGAATCTTGGTCCGCTTGGCGAATTCGGTCAGCTCGGCCGACGCCTCGCTGTTGATCGCGCCCCCCCCCGCGTAAATGATCGGCTTATGCGACCGCTTGATGGCGGCGAGAATCTGCTTGATCTGCGCCATGTTCACCGGGCGCGGGTCGGGACGGTAGCCGGGAAGCTGAATCGGCGGATCGTAGTCGACAACCTCGGTCGTCTTCTCGAGCTGCACGTCTTTCGGAAAGTCGATCAACACCGGACCCGGTCGACCACTGCGGGCGACAAAGAACGCCTCTTTCACCACGCGGGGAATGTCTTCGAAGCGCGTGATCAGGTAATGATGCTTTGTGATCGCGCGACAGACTTCGACGATGGGCGTTTCCTGAAACGCGTCGGTTCCAATGAACTTCCGTGACACCTGCCCGGTAATCGCCACCAGCGGGCAGCTATCCATCTTGGCGTCGGCGAGTCCTGTGACGAGATTTGTCGCCCCCGGACCGCTGGTCGCCATGCAGACCCCGACCTTTCCGGTCGACCGCGCGTAACCCTCGGCGGCGAAGACGCCCCCTTGTTCGTGCCGCGGGAGAATGGTGCGGACTTCGTCCCGTCGGAACGTCAGCGCCTGATGCAATGGCATGCTGGCACCGCCCGGATAGGCGAATACCGTTTCCACGCCCTGCCGGATCATGGCTTCGACAAGAATGTCGGCCCCGTTGGTGACAGTGTGGGTGGTTCGCGGTTTCGATTCGACGGACACGGGAGTTTCTCGAAAAAGAAGGGGAAGGAGCCCAGCCAGCAGACAGCGCCGTGGCACAGGGGGTTCACAGGGAATGATGGAAGTTCAATCGCTTCAGGCTGGCCCGACAAATCAAAGGGCTACTTGACGGACTTGACTTCAACCAGGAAATGCAATGTCGAGTTGGGAGGGATGATCCCCTGACCGTTGGGACCGTAACCCAGTTTCGCGGGGATGATCAGCTCGATCATGCCCCCTTCGGCACAATACGGAATCCCTTCCCGCCACCCTTCCACCACCTTGCTGAGAGGGAACGAAGTCGGTTTACCTCGCTTGTAGCTGCTGTCGAATTCCTTCCCGTTATTCAGCCAGCCGCGGTAGTGCGCTTCGACCGTGTTGAGCACCGTCGGCTTTTTGCCGCTCCCCACCCGCAAAATCCGGTACTTGAGTCCGGTTTTTGTGGTGGAGAATTCCTTCGAGGCATCGTCGTCGATCGGACCGGCACCACTGGGAAGTTTGGGGAATTCGACCAGTGCATCTCCGCCGGAAGTCGCGTCGGGCGTCTCTGCCGGGGCGACCGGAATCGGCATCGGTTTCGGCGGCGCGCTTTCCGGTGCGCAACCCACCGCCAGCAACAGTCCTGCTACGACACATCGAGCCGCACGGAGCGATTGACGTACAGAGGCGGAATGCCGACTGGGTCGCGATGAAACTGACGCCACGAGAGAATTCTCAAGTCAGAGGCTGTGAAAGCGGAAATCACGGTGCCGTAAAGGATAAGGTCGGAATTGGGGGAATTCAAGGCGGGTGGACGTGGGGGGGGTTCGGTGGACCCCGAGTTATCGACGCTCAGGTGCCGGCCGACACTGGAACAGCACGAGAGAACCCACGAACCCGAAAGCCGCTCCCGAAGCCTCGCCCCTTCCAATCACTCGACTTCGAGTCCGAGGATCGACACATCGTCGTGCGGACCGTTGGGGAGGCTCCAGGAACAGGTCGCTTCGAACAGGGCGTTGACCCCGTCGGCGATCGGGGAGTTGGCGTGGGTTTCGACATTGGCCAGCAGTCGGTCTCCGCCGTACAGCTCCTGACTGGGACTGAGCGCCTCGTTTACACCATCGGAGTACAGAAACAACCGGTCTCCCGGGGCGAGTTCCAAACGGTGTTCTTCGTATTCGACATCATCCATCCAGCCGACGGGGAAACCGTCTCCCTCCAGAAACGCGGGCTTCCCGCCGCGCGGCACGTGGACCCCCGGTGGATGCCCCGCCGACACATGGCGGAATTCGCGGGTCTTGGTGTTGAGTACGCCGTACGCGATGGTGAAGTACAGGCCGGCCTGACTCTCCATGGGGAACCGGCGGTGGCGTTCGGCGACGACGGCGGCGGGAGGGGTGACGGCGGATCTACCGGTGAGCGGGTCGTTTCGGACCAGAAGCGATGTCGCCGACGCCTGCCCCGTCAGCAATCGCCCGACCGCGACCGCCAGTAGAGAGGAAGCCGCCCCGTGGCCGCTCACATCAACAACAAACATCGCGACGTGCGAATCGTCGAGCGCGATCAGATTCAAAAAATCGCCCGCGAGTTCTTCACACGGAGTGAACTGCCACGCGACGCCAATTCGCGGGATCTCCAGCTTGCCATCCGGCAACAGCGACCGCTGCACGCGGGCGGCGGCCTGCAGGTCGCGACTCATCCGTTCATTCGCGGTCGCGAGCTGGCCGTTCAGCGATTCCAACTGAGCGTTCCACTGCGTCAGTTTCTCCTTGGCGAGCGTCAGTTGCTCGTTCAGGCGATGCAGCTCGCGGTTCTTTTCGACCGCGTTCGCGAATGTCGAAATCAACAGGTTCAAGACCTGCTGTTTGCCCGACTTCACATGGTAGGTCTTCCCGCCCAGCGTGACCGCCAGCTCGGCACCGTCGTCATGCTCCGAAGTCAAAGGCGTGCTGCGGAGCGCATCGACGCGGGTCAACAGGTAGTTTGTGTCGTACGGCTTGGTGACGTAATTGTCCGCCCCGGCGTCGAGACCACGGATGATGTCCTCTGCCTCAGACAGGGTCGAAAGCAGAATCACGGGGACGTTGCGCAGGTTGGGATCCTGCTTGACCGCCCGGCAGAATTCGTAGCCGGTCACGCGCGGCATCTCGATATCCGAGATGATGACGTCCGGCTTGCGCTGTCGCGCCAGTTCCAGCGCCTGTCCGCCATCCCCGGCGACGACGACTTCGTAACCCGCCTGTGTCAGTCGGTTCTCCAGAATCTTGGCCTGAATCCGACTGTCTTCGGCGATGAGAGCCAGCGGTCGCGCGGTCGTAGCGGGGGAAGTCATGGCAGGTTCCGTCAGAGTGTGTTCGACAGCGGCGGGGTTGCGCGATGGTTCAGTTCAATGTCCGAGATTCAAAACGGTCCGGTTCTGAGGATTGCGATTCGATAGCCCTCGACTCAATCGCGACTCCGGCGGATGCGGTGAGTCACAGAGACGGCGAGGCGGTCGAGCGGGACGACGGTGTTCGCGAGCTTTTCGTCGATCACCGCTTTCGGCATGCCGTAGACGGTGCAACCCTCGGCATGTTGCGCGATCACAAACCCGCCACGCTGCCGAATCTCGCGACACCCCGCGACACCGTCGCGCCCCATTCCCGTCATCACCACTGCGAGAACCTGTCCCTGGTACGCCTCGGCGACAGAACGAAACAGGTAGTCGGCGGCGGGTCGGCAGCTCTGTTCGGGAGGATCATCGGTGATGCGCAACCGGACTTTCCCCGCGCGACGTTCCACTTTCATATGCCTGCCACCGGGGGCGATGTAGACGAAACCCGCCTCCGCCGCCATTCCATCGACCCCTTCGACCACCTCTGTTGGACTCACCTGGTTGAGCCGCTCGGCGAGCGAGTGCGTGTATTGCGCGGGCATGTGCTGCACAATGAAGACCGGGACCGGCAGATCGCCGGGCAAATTGGGAATCACTTCCCGCAGCGCGACAGGCCCACCCGTCGAGGTGGCGATGACCAGCGCTTCGCAACGGAACCCGGTCGGAGCGACGATGCCCGCATCACCATCGTCTGCGGCGCGGCTGGAGACCGGCTCGACAGGACGCGCGGGCGCGCCCCGTCGGCGGGTGCGACTGCTGGGACTGGCGCGAAACGCTTCGACCTTTTCCGTCAGAGCGGCCAACAGCGTTTCCCGATTCGCCGCGACGTCGTTGCCACTCGGCTTCTGGATGAAATCAAACGCCCCTTCGAGCAGCGCGTCGGTGGTCACCTGGGCCCCGTCGGCGGTCAGACTGCTGAGCATCAACGCCCGGGTGCGTGACTTGCGGCGCTTCAGCTCGCGCAGCACGGCGATCCCGTCGATGTCGGGCATATGCACATCGAGCGTGAGCAACTCAGGATCAAGCTGCTCAACCATGTCGAGCGCCTCCTGGCCCCCCTTGGCCGCGCCGACCACCTCGACCCCCGGAACTTCGCGCAGCACATTCCGCACCAGTTGCCGATAGAGGGCGGAATCGTCAACGACCAGAATTCGAATCGAGTCTTCCATGAATCGGATCAGCCCGCCTCACTGGCCGATGACGGAGAGCCGGCGTCGCGGTTGAGTTTGTCGAGAACACCGCACAGACTGGCCTTGTCAAATGGTTTGACGATGAAGTCGATCGCTCCCAGACGAATGCACTCGGTCAGTTTTTCTTTTTGATCGACGGCACTGACCATCACGACCCGGGCCTTGGAATCGAGCTTGCGGATTTCGCGCAGGGCCGACACGCCATCCAGCGTCGGCATCACGATGTCCAGCGTCACCAGATCGGGGCGCAGTTCCTGAAATTTGGCGATCGCCTCCTGGCCGTTGGTCGCTTCTCCCGCGATCTCCCAGCCGGCGGCCCGGGCGATGTCGCGAATACGCATCCGCATGATGACGGCATCGTCGACGATCAAAAGTCGTTTGCTCATGGTTTACAGCACCGTCGATTCGGAACTTGCGATCTCAATCGTGACCTGCCCGGTGGCCGCGTCCAGTGTCATGCGTCTTCCCTGTTCGCCCCCCAGGTGGCGACCAATGACGGGAATTCGCAATTCGCCCAGGATTCGTTCGACCGCCTGTGTGTTCATTTCGCCGATCGTAGCAGGTGCGCTGATTGAGTTGAACATGTTCGCCCCCCCCGCGAGTTTCGCGGTCAGTTTCAGGTTCGCCCCCGGCACGGCCACCTGCATCTGCCGGATCAGTTCAGGAAGCGCCGTATCGGCGTATTTCCCGGGAAGTTCGGGAGTGCCAGTCGCCTTGGGCAATACGATATGCGCCAAACCCGCGACGCGCAGCTTGCGATCGTAAAGGGCGACCCCCAGGCACGATCCTAGCAGGGTGCGCAACGCCCCCGTTTCCCGGCAGACGCCGAGTTCACCCATGCGGATCGAGGGTTGAATCTTAGGAGGCATGTGAAATGCGGGGGAAAGTCCAAAAACTCACGGTCAACAAACGAACGCGAAGCGAGCGATGATGTCATCCGGCGCGCTGGATGGCTCGCGTGAGATCACTTCATGCCGAACAGGAGAAGGTTTTCGATGGTTGCGACACAGTCGGCGTCGGGGATGAACAACAGGTTCCAGTTGACGGGAGAGCCGTCGATGTGGAATTGCGTCTCCGTCAGAAAAACCAGATCCGAAGCGGCGGCCTGGTTCATCAACGCGAATTGCAGCAGCGACTGTGGATAGTCGTGGGTGAATTGCGGCGGGGAGGGAAGAACCTCATGCGTCGCGGTCCCATCGTGGAATGAACGCGACAGCGCGTTCAAATAGACGCAACCGACGATATTCGCCGTCTCCTGGGCGGCCGACCGCTCGATTTCTCCCCAAGCGGTCGAAGTTCCCGAGGGCTTCTCCAACAACAGGTCAGCCAGACTCAGCCCGCTGGCATCATCAAACGCGAGAATGAGCTGCCCGGTCACCCGCCCCCGCATCGACATCACGCACGCCGCGATGGGTGATTCCGAGTCTCCCAACACTTCCGTCGCGTCGGCGAGCGCCAATTGATCGACTCGTTCGACCGTCATTCGGGCTGGTCGCCCCAGCCAGCGCGACAGCGCCGCCGTCGCCTCGGTGGCACCAATGCGAAACAGGTCGGTCAGAGCGGTCAGTTGTTCGGGGGAGAGCATGCGGCGATTTGTTCCGTGTTGCATTCAGTTCCGTTGAAGCCCGTGCTACGAAGAGGAGCCGGCGGTGACCAGATCCCGTTGGGCCGAGACGCCTCGAACGCGGACCGCCAGGTCAATGGCCGCCGCCACATCCAGCAGCAGGCAGACCGATCCGTCCCCCAGAATGCTGGCACCGGAGAGCCCGCGAATGTGAACGAAATTCTCCGCGAGCGATTTGATCACAATGTCCTGGCCTCCATGCAGTTCGTCGACCCTCAATCCAATCGTCTCGTTCGTCGCCTGCAGAATCACGACGTTGACCCGTTTGGCATCCCTGCTGGCGGGAACGGTGTGATTCGTCGTTGCCTCGTGCCAGTCGAACACATCATCAATATCGACCAGGGGAATGAATTCACCCCGGACTTCGAACGTGTGCCGACCGTGGATCGTCACAATCTCCGCGAGCGGAACCGAGACAATTTCCCGCACGCCGTCGATGGGGACCGCGAACATGCCGTGCCGCAGGCGGAACAGCAGACACCGAATAATTGCCAGCGTGAGCGGCAGTCGAATCGAGATCGTCGTTCCCCGTTCGAGCGCGGTTTCGACACTGATTGTCCCATTCAGCTCAGCGATGCGGGTCTTCACGATGTCCATGCCGACCCCCCGGCCCGAGATATCGGAAACCACGTCAGCGGTGCTGAAGCCGGGATGCCAGATGTACTCGATAATCTCGGCATCACCCAATTGAGCCGCGCCGTCGGACGAGATCAGGCCGCGCTCGACAATGCGTTTGCGGATCTTCGCCGCGTTGATTCCTCCGCCATCGTCGCGAACGTGAATGTAAACGTTGTTGCCACTATGGACCGCTTCGAGCGTCAGGCTGCCGGCGGCCGGTTTGCCCCGTTGCACCCGCAGGTCGGCCGGCTCAAGTCCATGGTCGATCGCGTTGCGAACCAGATGCACCAGCGGATCGCCGAGTTCGTCGATCATCCGCTTGTCGAGTTCGGTCTTTTCGCCATGAATCTCCAGATGGACCTGCTTCCCCAGTTCCTGCGAAATATCGCGGACGACCCGTTTGAACCGGTTGAACAGCGGTCCCACCGGAACCATCCGCGTGTCGAGAACACCCCGTTGCAGGCTGTCGGAAACGCGGGTCAACTGGTTGACCGCCTCGGTGATTTGCGTGAAGCACCGCCGGCCCTCTTCCCACAGCCGGGCCTGTGCTTCGACAGCGTCGATTTCCGATTCGAGCTCCAGCAGTTGCTGCGACCATTCGTCGCGTCGACCGTCGGCATCGTCGGTACGGTGCGCTTTGAGATCGTCGAACAGGCGACGCATCGTCTCGCCAAACGCGCGGGTTCGTCCCGACTTCTTGAACGCGGGCCCCATCTGGCGGGAGATCTGCACGAATCGGGCGTTGGTCACCACCAGCTCGCCCGCCAGATTCAACAGATCATCCAGTCGATCAATGTCGACCCGTACGGTTTCGACGACCCGGGCTTTGTGTTCCGTATCGGGAATCTCTGCGGTGTTTGAACCAGTTGCCGCCGGGATCTCGCGCGATTCGTGAACGGGCTTTTCGGCCGCCGCAGGTGTCGCGGGTGTCGCGAGGGGTTGCGACAACGGGGAGGGAATGGGTGGTATGGCGGAAATCGGCACGGCGGGGGCGGCGACGGCCGCAGAGTCGGTGATCTGAGAA
>JAPLOC010000488.1:0-11204 GCA_026692825.1 Planctomycetota bacterium
GGCGCAGACCCCTTGCCGGCTCGCCCGGCAGGTGAATCAGATCTGCGCTCAGGTGCGTGTTGATGGGGGTCACATCTTCGCTTGGAAACGACGACGCAGGCCAATACCCACCACGATCCCGAATCCCGCCAAAACCGCAGTCGAAGGCTCGGGAACAGAGGATGGGCTGGCGACCTGGAGCAGCTCGGAAATCGCGTAGATTGGAATGGAATTCGCCGGATCAATCGCGCCGTCTGCCATCCATGCTCCCGATGTCGCGTAATAACGCCCGTATGTCGTGGGAGATGTCCCCAGGGGATTGGATACGGTGCCAACGATCGTGGAACCGGTGAACACCGCTCCTCCAAATCCCAATTCCGGCGTTCCAAGCTGATTGATGTTCACTTCGTGGGCGATTGTACCGTCCCACAGGTCGGAAAACCCATTCGCGACCAGAACTCCCGTCGTTAAATAGACGGCTGCCGAGACCGCCGTGTGGTCCTTGGCATTTACCGTGGAAGTCGAAACGACCGCCTTCCAGCTCAAACCCGGTCGATCCAGTACAGATCCAAACCCGTTGGCCTGGATCTGAGCGACGTGATCATAGTCGGCAATGTCCGAAGACGCGGCCGTCGTACTGCCGTGCGTCACGAAAATGATGTGGAATGTGTCTCCCACACCAAGTCCTGCTGGTACCAGCGAATCGGAACTGAGGATCTGGTAGATCCCCCCGGCGTTCGCCTGTTCGGGAGTCGCGAAACCCGCCACAAGAATCGCCAGCCATGCGACCACAACACAACGTTTCACACGCATCGAATCACCTGTTCTATTGGGGGGAGGATCAACCGGACGATGTCCAACAGATGACAATACCGCCGCTGGGGCCAAGATCTCAACAACTTTCTTGTTTTTTTCAACCACCCGCTTGAAGACCCAAAAATAGGGGCTTTCCCAGTGGCAGCGTCCGTTGACGCTCGCACGGCCGACTCCCGTTGGTCGCTGGCCGTGGCACCCTTCCGCAATTCAGGCGGTTGGTTGTTTTTTCCGAATTCTCGAACGGTCACCTCCACGGATTTCCGTCAATTCGCCATGACGCGTTCCCGGTTCAATTTCAATCGCAAAACCTGAACGCGATCTCGGTGACTTGTCATTGCCGCCGGTGACACCACGACCGTCCATTCCCGGGCCGCCGGCTCCAGCTCGGCACGCACCACCCGACCGTAGTACATCGGCAATCGCAAGACGCCATCGGTGCCACTGGTATAGACCTCATCTCCCTCTGCGATCGGTTCGGTCACGTGCTTCAGGAGGCAACCGTCGGCACCGTCGCCAACCAGTGTTCCCTCCGCGATCACTTCCAGACCGCGTTCGGTCCGTCGCGCGACACGGGCCCGCCCGCTGAAGTCGGCGTCCGTGACACGGCGAACCGTACTGGTATGTCGTCCCACGTCGGCAATCTTTCCGACCACCACGCGCCCGGCATAGACCGCGTCCCCCGATTGAATCTCGCCCGATTCCCCTTGATCGATCAGGGGCAGCTCACTTTGCAAAACGATCGCAGACTCGGTCAGCCCGTCGGCGGAACCAACCGAGAGCAACCCTTTTTCCCGAACCAGAGCCGAAACCCCTTCTCCCAGCCAGTTCGCCTCGATCAATTCGGGAATCAACAGCGGCTTCGACGAAGTCGGCTTCGGACGGCGACCGTACTCCTCGGCGATTGCCACGCGTTCTCGCAGATCCGCCAGTTCCAATTCGAGTTGACGGTTGCGAGTCGCCAGTGCCGTTTGGGAGACATCAGGTGATTCGTCGGCATCGTCCGTTGACGGCGGGCGTCGTGAGCTCCAGGAATTCTCAATCGACGTCACACAGATTTGCACAATGTTTTGGGCGGGAGCCAGCGCGTCGCGGACCAGCGACCGCAGTTTGCCGACCAGGTCGACCGGGGCCAGGTTGAGCGCGCACGCGCCGAATATCAACCCGACCGCCAGTGCGAAGGGAAAACGCGTCGAGACCGGTTGGGGATCGAACCCCACGTCACGCCGCATCGTGAACTCCTTCGAGACTGTCGCGCCATTCCACCAAGTGGTCCAGGCAGATCGATGCCCCCCGCGCCACGGTGGTCAACGGTTGGGAATCGACCCGTACCGGGACATTGAGTTGTTCCGACAGAAACTGATCAAGCCCGCGGAGCAACGCCCCGCCACCTGAGAGGACGACGCCATTTTCGACCAGGTCGGCCACCAGTTCGGGATCGCATTGCTCGATCACCTGTTTGAGGCAGTTGAGAATTGCCGCCAGCGGCTCACGCAGCGCCTCGCGAATCTCTTCGCTGGTGATGATCGCCTTACGCGGGACGCCGCTGGCGGTGTCCCGCCCACGGACCTCGGCGGTCAACTCCTGATCGAGCGGTGCGGCGCTCCCGATTTCGAGTTTGAGCTGCTCGGCGGTGGGGAGTCCGATTTTGAGTGCGAAGTTCTGTTTGAGGTACTCGACAATCGCGTCGTCCATCTCGTCGCCCGCGATGCGAATGGAACGTGAAGCGACCGCATCCCCCAGGCTGAACACCGCGGCGTCGGTTGTTCCGCCACCGATGTCACACACCATGCTGGCGAGTGGCTCGCTGATGGGCAGCCCCGCCCCGATCGCGGCGGCGAAGGATTCGGGGATCAGATAAACCTCGCCCGCGCCGGCCCGCTCGGCGCTGTTGAATACAGCCCGTTTCTCGACCGGCGTGATGCTTCCTGGGACGGCGATCACCAGGCGGGGGCGAAATCCACCGCGACTGTGCGATGCCTTCCGCAAAAAGTAGCGGAGCATCGATTCGCACAATTCAAAATCGGTGATCACGCCATCCTGCAAGGGTCGGACGGCGGTGATCGAATCGGGGGTCCGACCGAGCATCTGCCGCGCGAGTTTACCCACCGCGGAACCACGCCCCAGCACCTTGCGCGACCCGCGTGCCAGCACGACGACCGACGGCTCGTCAAGGACGATACCCCGACCCTGGACGGCGATCAGGGTATTGGCTGTACCCAAATCAACGGCCAAATCGGGGCAAAGCCACCGGCGGAGGGAGCGGAGCATCCGTGCTGAGTCCGACGCAAAGCGTTGAAAAGACGAGAGTTAGAGGGGGCGTTGTAGCAGGGGACGGGGGACGGACTCAAGAGGAATTGAGTCGGGGAACAAACCGCGAGATCGCGCGACAGACCTCGTACGATTTCTCGGTATCTATGCCGAGTGCGGCACCAATGTTAGCCACCGATCTCCTTCACCTGCCGGGCGGGCCGGCAAGGAGTCGCTTAGAGAATGTCGCGTTTTCGGCCGTGCGGAGTATTACGAGGCTGCCATGAACCCAGGTTTGCCTCCCCGCGGCACCCGCGACGGGATTTGTCTCCGGATCGGTTTCGTCCCCCCGGGGCCTTGACGTACAATGAGCCGTTGCGACACACCCCATTGACAACTGTTCCCGTCGGAGTGGAGTTCGGTGACGAAGATTCCAGAAGCGATTCAACGATCGTGGAGTTTGACGCGCATTTCGCTTGCGGTGCTGGCGATTGGTCTGGTCTCCCCCGCGAAGGCTGAGCCGCCCGGTCTCGACTTCAACCGCGACATTCGGCCGATCCTCTCCGAAAACTGCTTCTACTGCCACGGACAAGACGCGAACAAACGGCAGGGAGACCTGCGGCTCGATCTGCGCGAAGAGGCGCTGAAGTCGCAGGCGATTGTCCCGGGCGACTTGGCGGCGAGTGAGCTGATCCGTCGGATTCGAACCGAAAATCACGACGAGTTGATGCCCCCTCCCAAGTCCAACCGCAAACTGACCGATCAACAGAAGCAAACGCTTGAGCGATGGGTTTCCGAGGGGGCCGATTATCTGTCGCATTGGGCTTTCGTCACCCCAGTCAAGCCCCTGGCTCCAGCGGTGAAACAAGGCGACTGGGTGCGCTCGCCGATTGATCGGTTCATCCTCGCGAAACTCGAAGCGGATGGTCTCACGCCGTCCCCTGAAGCGGACCGCGCCACACTGATCAAACGGTTGTCGATCGACTTGACCGGGCTTCCCCCCACCCCCGCCGAGGTCGACAGTTTCGTTTCCGACCCCGATCCCAAGGCGTACGAGAAACTTGTCGATCGGTTGCTGGCGAGCGAACATTACGGCGAGCGGATGGCACTCCCTTGGCTCGACGCCGCGCGGTACGCCGACAGCAATGGGTTTCAACAAGATGGTGACACCTGGCAGTGGATGTGGCGGGACTGGGTAGTGCGGGCGTTGAACTCCGACCTGCCGTTTGACCAATTCACGATCTGGCAGCTTGCGGGCGATCTATTGCCCGACGCGACGACCGACCAGAAAATCGCCAGCGGGTTCAACCGGAATCACTTGTTGAACGGTGAGGGGGGGGCGATTGCCGAAGAGCAACGGTTCGTCAACCTGTTCGATCGCATCGACACGACGGCGACCACCTGGCTCGGGCTGACGATGGCGTGCGCCCAATGCCACGATCACAAATACGATCCGATCACCCGACGCGACTACTACGGCTTGATGGACGCGTTCAATCGCGTTCCCGAGAGTGGCACGCCCCAGTACTTCTCTTCCAGAGTTCGGGTGGCCGCTCCGTTCATCGAGGTTCCGTCGGAAGAGAACAAGGCAAAATTCGCTGAATTTGACGCCCAAATCGCGGCAGCCGACGCCGAGGCGAAAGTGATTTCCAACGCCGCGTACGAAGGCTGGCGTTCCGGGCTGTTCGCCGACGGGAAGCCGGCGGAAGGGAAAGGTCTGTCGGAAGGATTGTCGGCTCTGTTGCGCAAGCCCGACGGAGAACGCACGGAGGCCGAAAAAGCGTCGATCGAAACCGATCTCCGCAAGCACTTTGACGAAAAAGTGCGGGGGACACTCGCGGGAAAACTTCCCGTTTTGACAAAGGCCGACCGGTTGCGGCAGGATCTGGCGAACTATCGGGCCGACCGGTTGCCCCGCGTGATGGTGATGAGCGACGCGCAGCCGCGCGAGACGAAGATTCTCGACCGGGGCGAGTACCTGAAGCCCCTTGAGAAAGTCACGTTTTCAACCCCGGCGTTCCTTCCGCCATTGTCTAAGGACGCTCCGCAAAATCGCCTGGGGCTGGCGCAGTGGCTGATGTCCCCCGAGCATCCCCTGACCGCGCGGGTGCAGGTCAACCGGATGTGGCAGCATTTCTTCGGCGCGGGGATCGTGAAAACATCGGAAGACTTCGGCGTGCAGAGCGAGTTTCCAATTCACGGCGCGCCCTTGGACTGGCTGGCGGTCGAATTCCGAGAGCGTGGCTGGAGCATGAAAGCGATGCATCGCGAAATTGTGATGAGCGCGACATACCGGCAATCGAGCCGGGTCACGCCTGACCAGCGGCTGCGCGACCCGGAAAACCGCCTTTTCTCGCGAGCCGCCCGTTTCCGCATGCCCTCTTTGGTGTTGCGGGACTGGGCCCTGGCGGCTTCGGGAGTACTCAACGATCGGCTCGGAGGGTCACCCGTCTATCCGTACCAGCCCGATGCGGTCTGGGAAGCTCTGGCGATCACCAAAGAACGGGACTTCACCTATCCCGCGTCGTCTGGAAGCGACTTGTACCGGCGGAGTCTGTACACATTCTGGCGTCGGACGGTCGGTCCCGCGAACATGTTCGACACGTCCAATCGGCAAACGTGCCGGGTACGGGTCGGCGCGACCAGCACACCGCTGCACGCGCTGACCACGCTCAACGACCCGACCTGGGTTGAGGCGGCGCGACTGCTTGCAGAGCAAAGTCACAAATCGTCCGGTGATCTGACCGGCCGCCTGACCCACGCATTCCGCCGGGTCGTCTGCCGCCCCCCGACCGAGAACGATTTGAAGATCCTGCGTCGCGCCTACGATCGACAGGCCACCCTGTTCCGCGGAAATCCCGAAGCCGCCCAAAAACTTCTCGCGGTCGGCGCGGCCCAGCGCGACGCATCTCTCGACCCCACCGAACACGCCGCCCTCACCTCCGTCTGCCTCGCCATCCTCAACCTCGACGAATCCCTCACCCGCGAATAACTTTCGTCTTCATCCTTCCGCCTTCATCCTTCCTCCTTCCAAAATGCCCTTCGACCCCAAACTCCAGCGAAAAATCATGGGCCACTTCGCCACCGGCGTGACTGTGGTCACCACCGGTGAAGGGGCGGCTCGAACGGGACTCACTGCGAATGCCGTCACGTCGTTGTCTCTTGACCCTCCGCTGGTGCTGGTCGCGGTCGACAATCGCTCGGCCAGTCGGGACGACCTCAAGGCGAACAAGAGCTTCGCGATCAATCTTCTGACCTTGGAACAGGAAGAGGTTTCCAAGCGGTTCGCGACTCCCGGTCCCAAGGATTTCTCGGGGATCGGCTGGAAAACTGCCCTTACGGGGGCACCCATTCTCGAGGGATGCCTGGGCTGGGTCGACTGCAAACTGCATGAAGTGCTGCCCGGCGGGGACCACGAGATCTTCATCGGCGAAATCGTCGCGGGGGAATGTCAGGATGGGGCCGCCCCGTTGCTGTACTTCGCGGGAAAATACCGGAGGCTCGCAGAGTGAGTTCGTTCGTCCCGAGCAGACCCCGTGATTCGAGCGCATCCTGATCATGACCTCGACAGCCCGGCTGAAGAACTTCATCGGTGGCGTCTGGTGCGAGCCGGCGGGGGCCGAATACCTCCCGGTCGTTAATCCGGCGACCGCGAGCCCGCTCGCGTACGTGCCACAGTCGGATGCCGCCGCTGTCGGATCCGCCGTCGAAGTCGCCAGCCGTGTGTACCGCAATTGGAGACGCATCCCGCCGAACGATCGCGCGCAGTTTCTCTACCGGTTCAAGACGCTGCTCGAAGCGCACCAGACCGAGCTGGCGCGCACGATCACCGATGAGTGCGGCAAGACACTGGCCGAGGCATCAGCCGAGGTTCGCCGCGGAATCGAAAACGTCGAAGTCGCCTGTGGCATTCCGACCTACCTGCAAGGCTGGAACAACGAAGACATTTCCCCGGGGGTGGACGAACATCTGTTTCGGCAGCCGTTGGGTGTCGTGGCGGCGATCACGCCGTTCAATTTTCCCGCGATGATTCCGCTCTGGTTTCTGCCGTACGCCATCGCGTGTGGCAATTGCTTCATCTTAAAACCGAGCGAAAAGGTGCCCCGCACCAGTGTGCGGCTGTTCGAACTATTGGAACAAACCGGGCTACCGGCTGGCGTGGCGCAACTCGTTCACGGCGGACGCCCGGCGGTCGATTCGCTGATCGAACACCCGGGAATATCGGCGATCTCGTTTGTCGGTTCGACCAGCGCGGCCCGGCAGGTTTACGGTCGGGCCGCCGCGAATGGAAAACGAGTGCAGTGCCAGGGAGGGGCGAAGAACCCGGTTGTCATTCTTCCCGACGCCGACATGGAACTGACCACTCAGATTGTCGCCGACAGCGCTTTTGGCTGCGCGGGACAGCGCTGTCTGGCGGCATCGACGGCGATCGCCGTGGGAACAGCGGGGGACCGGTTTTGTGCCGCGATCTCGGAGGCGGCCAGTTCCCGACGCGTCGGTTACGGTGCTGACCCCGGGGTGCAGATGGGGCCGGTGATTTCGTCCGAGAGTCGCGAACGGGTCGAACGGCTGATCGGATCCGGTTGTGTCGGCGGCGGACGGATTCTGGTCGATGGTCGCGGCAAGACGGTCGACGGTTTCGAAGACGGATTCTTTCTCTTTCCGACGATCCTGGATGAGGTCTCTCCCACGTCGGAACTTGCCAGAACCGAGGTGTTTGGTCCCGTACTGAGTCTGATCCGGGCGACCGATCTCGACGAAGCGATCGCGATGATCAACTGTGCCGAGTACGGCAACATGGCCAGCATTTTCACCACCAGTGGCGGCGCGGCGCGAAAATTCCGTTACGAAGTCGAAGCGGGAAACATCGGCATCAACATCGGCGTCGCCGCCCCGATGGCCTATTTCCCCTTCAGTGGTGCGAAGGCGAGTTTCCTGGGAGATCTCCACGCCCAGGGAAGACATGGTGTCGAGTTCTACACCCAGACCAAGGTAGTCGTGGAACGGTGGCCATGATCACCGGCGACCAATTGGTGCAAGAGCTGCGGCTGATGGGAATCACGCATGTGGTGTGGCTCCCCGACAGCACGCTGGGGCAATGGGAACAGGCGCTCGACGCGGCAGGTTCACCCCAACTGATTCGTGTCTGCCGCGAGGGGGAAGCGTGGGCGATCGCCGCCGGTTTGCACCTGGGTGGGGCCGCGCCGCTGGTGATGATCCAATGCACCGGGTTGTTTGACTCCGGCGATTCGCTACGGAACTTTCTGTTCGATTACGAATTGCCGTTGTTCGCGGTGATTGGCTACCGCAACTTTCTCAACCCGGACGCCGTCGATTCGGCCCGCACGTTCACCGAGCCGAACCTGCGATCCTGGGGGATCGACTATCGGCTGATGGAACGGGGCGATCAACTGGGGATCCTGCGCGAACACTACGAGGCGTGCCGATGTGCGGGGAAGCCGGGAGTCGTGCTGGTTGGGGAAGGGCGGATGTAGCGGGTGATCCCGCGAGTTCCAACACGCGATCGAGGAGGTCGCGACAACTCTCGATCCAACCCGGCCAGCGGAAATCACACGGTGATTTCACCCCCGCGAGCGGTTCACCGCGCTGTTGCTTCGCCATCAGCCGAGCCAGAGCGAGGGCATTGTTCACTCCAAAATACGCGGCGTATTCCCCACCCACCTCGCGATGCACCGGCAGGTCGCTCGCAAACACCGGACAGCCTTTGCTGAGTGCTTCGACGATCGGCAGATTGAACCCCTCGGCGAACGAGGGGGTGATCAGTCCCGCAGCCCGACGGTAGCACATGTCGAGTTCGTGATCGCGGACTCCTTCGAGCCAAAAAAGGCGGCGTCCCAACTCGGAGTGATTGCGAATGCGCTCGATCAATGGTTCGGAATCCCAGCCATTGCCTCCGGCGATCGCCAGCCGCACGTCGATTCCCTCGCTCCAGAGCTGATCGCACGCATCAATCGCCAGCGCGTGATTCTTGCGCGGCGACAACGTTCCCACCATCAGATAAGTGTTTTTGGGACCGGACTGGGGGAAGGCCAGTTCAAGTTCCGGACGCAAGGTCCCCCCTTGCTTCGCACCGTCAAGTTCCGCTCCCAGAAGAAATGACCCGGCAGACAAGGGAGGACTACCATGCCGAGGGGGACGAACAACGTCGATCCGCTCAATATCGTCCACAACGCTTTCAGAAATCGCCACGATGAAGTCGGCGACCTGCCGGGCCGTTCCCCACCAGCGACTGAAGACTTTTTGCAGGGACCGCTCAAAAAACTGCGGGTACTGGAGTGGAATCAGATCGTAGACAACCAGCCCGATGATTGCGCCCTGCGACTGAGCGTAGCGGATTTCCTCCCAGGGAAAGTCCCGTCCCCACGAGCGGTCGATCAGCAACAGAACGTCGCCCGGTTGATATTGGATTCCCTTTCGGGAGAGTCGGCGTACGGGGAACAGCGCCAGGTGTTTGGTCTGCCGACCGAGCTGCCGCGCCTCGCGGACGAATTCCAACGCGCCGGTCGCCGCCAACCCCTTTCGAAGCAGTGCCCACAGTTTTCCCGGCCGACTTCCCGACGAGCGCTGTCCCTGCGGAAACGCCAGTTGATCGATGGCGACGAAGCCCCGCGTCGGCTCAAAGTACATCCCCCGACACTCGACGCCCCGTTCGGAACCGACTCCGTCGGCCGCGTTGACGATGTTCCGCACGACGCGCTGGATCCCCGTGTTCATTCCGTCGCCGCGCGTCGCGGTACAGTCGATGAAAACGCGTCTCACCGTGGTGTCTGGCTGATGAATCGTGAGAGTCATGCGGTGTCGCGGAGGGTGAAATCAGAGTGAGGCGGTTGACCGTTCGAGCGAAGACACTGGTCGACGGAGTGACTTGAACAGTCGGAGCGCCGAGCGAACCGAGAGCAACAACCAGTCGGGTGCCAGGATGAATCGCCGCCGGACAAAGTCGCTGAACGAACCGTCGGAATACTGTCGGCAGACCAGCGCGTCGAGACGCTTTCGATCCGCAGGGTCTTCGATTCGCAGGCGACAGTGAATCAGCGCGGGAGGCGGGACTTCGTTCTTGACGGCCCGGCTGACATGGCGCGATTCCGGCGAATTTATCCCGAAATAGTGTTCCGCGACCTTCCGAAAACCGTCGATGCTCAGAGAAAACCGGTTGACCAATCCCCGGGCCAAAAACGAGTCATTCTCCCCCCGATTGAGGACCAGTTCACCGGGGTGATAGCGCACCACGAGTCGTTCGCGGGCCATCCCGAATAGTTGGGCAGCGATGATCCAGCAACTGCCCACGAACTCAACCTGCGGCGAAGCCCTCATCCAATCGTCGCGTTTCACGACAACAGCGCTGATGAAGCTGAAAAACGCCGTCGGACTCTGGGCGAGTTCAAAATAACGCGACCGCTCGGCTGGCACGTTCCAGTCGAACGACGTCGTGTCATTCACCGGAATCATCGCGCGCCCATTGAGCCGATTCAGATGGAGGTCGCAGACCGCATAATCGGTGAGAAAGACGTTCCAATCGTGCCCCAACTGTCCGCGCAGAAACTCCACCGCCCCGGGAGCGATACAGTCATCGCTGCTGAAGAGCCAGCAGTATTCCCCCTCCGCCTGTGCGACCGACTCGAGAATGTCGCGGTCGACCCCCGAACGTTCCTGCCGTTGAATGAATTTGATGTGCGGGAATTGCCGGGATTTCTCCGCGACCACCTGAGCCGTATTGTCGGTGGAGCCGCCATCGACAATCACGATCTGAATGCGATCATCGGCTTGCGCGATCAGACTGTCGAGTGTCTCGCCGATGTACGCGCCGAAGTTGTAGGTCGGAATGCAGAACGAAATGTCGTATCGCGAAGCCATGGGGCACTCAACAACCAGGCGAGCGGGGCGGCGTCAGCCCCCTGCCAAACCAACTCCAACACCACACAGAATCCAAAATCACACCAGCTCCGCAACAGCCAAACACACCTCACACCGAGGCGGCGACAACTTCGTCTGCGGGTCTCTTCATCAACCGGACCGCGCGGGCCACCGACTTCGAAAATCGCAACGCATCTCGCATCGCCAACAGGCTCCAAACCGGCATCAGCAGAAACTTGCGACGAAGCCAATCCAACGCCGTTCCGTCCGAAAACTGTCGCCGGATC